>CAXBLS010000217.1:0-4152 GCA_963976585.1 uncultured Kordiimonadaceae bacterium | reverse complement strand
TAACGGACTTTCAATCACGGAACTTAATCAACAATTTTATGAAATTCATATTTCTCATCGTTAGAGAGGGTTGGCATAAACTTGTAGCCGTCCATCTTAAACTTCTTGAGATCCTCGACCTTTTCGATTTTATTCTGAATAATGTAGCGAGCCATCATACCGCGGGCGCGTTTGGTCATCATGCCTGGGCTTTTTGCGACGCCGTCTCTGACGATTTTAAAAACCGGCGTAATCACTTTGCCGTTAAGTTCTTTTTCATTGATGGATTTAAAATATTCGTTCGAAGCACAGTTGATGATGACATCTGTTTTTTGCTCCTTCATCAAATTGTTGAGACCATCTGTCAGATGACTTCCCCAAAAATCATAGAGGTTCTTTCCCTTTGGGCTTTTTAGTCGACATCCCATTTCAAGGCGGTACGCCTGCATCAGATCAAGAGGACGGAGCATGCCGTATAGACCAGATAAAATTCTAAAATGATCCTGCGCAAATTCGAGATCTTCATCGCTTAGCGTTTCGGCATCTAGTCCCACATATGTATCACCCTTAAAGGCAAGAACCGCCTGACGCGCATTGGTGAGCGTGAACGGCCGCTCAAAATCACGGTAACGTTGATAATTCAGATCGGCAAGTTTATCGCTTATGCTCATGAGCTTGCCAATTTGTGGGCGTGTCAGTTTCCGTGCTGTTTTTATCAGCTCTTCGCTTTGATCCAGATAATCAGGAACCGACCAGTTTGGTTTTACGTCATCACTTGCAAAGTCAAGTTTCTTGGCTGGCGATACAACAACAATCATAATATTCTATTTCCCTGTTTATAATTCCTCTAAAAGGCCCAAAATTAAATATACAAATAACATACTCCGTTTATTATTGCAGTATAATTAATATATCAAATGTCCTCTTGACTTCACGGCCATATGATCCCATTTACTAGAGCAATATCTATCAGCGTATCAGGACTAATTAATAATAATGGCCACAACAAAAAAATCACCAAGGGTAGACCTAACCACTGGCTCCGTTCACAAGCATCTTATACGCATGGCACTACCGATGGTCATCGGTCTGACGGCGAGTATGTCTTTTACCTTTGTCGATAGTTTTTTTATCGCCAAGCTCGGCACGAACGAGGTCGCGGCAATGGGTTTTGTAACCCGCGTGGCTATGGTAATTATTTCTTTATCCATTGGTCTTATGGCTGGTGTTTCTTCCGTAATCGCCCGTGTCGCTGGCAATGGGGATCAGGAAGAAATTAAGATACTGACTACAAACACACTCATTTTGACATTCGCACTCTCCATACTTGTCACTATTGTTGGTCTTGCCACCATAGACCCATTATTTCGGGCAATGGGAGCAAACGAACAAGTATTGCCGCTCATCCGTGAATATATTGTAATCTGGTATTTTTCACCTCTTTTTATAATGCTGCCAATGACTGGCGGCGCGGTTATGCGTGCTTTGGGGGACACAAAATTACAAGGAAACCTCATGGTAATTTCAGCGATCTTGAACCTCATTCTTGATCCGCTGCTGATTTTCGGCCTATTTGGTTTTCCTGAACTCGGACTTGCTGGCGCGGCATGGGCATCGTTTGCCACACGCTTTATAAGCTTTATTATCATTTTATATTCGCTAAATTATCACTACCAAGTGATCACCTTCAACCGTGAAACACTTACTCATTTCACCAGTTCAATAAAAAGAATATTGCATGTTGGAATACCTGCAACCGGTACAAATTTGATCATACCCGTTGTCGCAGCGATTATCATTGCAATGGTAGCCCGTTACGGCACCGCTGCAGTGGCTGCAACCCATGTCGCAACAACCGTTGAGATGTTATCACTCGTGTTATTTTTTGCTTCTTCGGCTGTGATCGGGCCCTTTATTGGCCAGAACCTTGGTGCACGAAATTTTGACCGCATCGATGAAGCTATTAAAAACATCACCCTTTTCTGCCTGCTTTGGGGGGGCTTCGTCGCCATCATTCTTGGACTGTTCGCACCATTGATCGCCGGAATGTTTCGAGGCGAGCCGGAGATAATATCACTTGCCGTCTCTTATCTTTACGTTGTGCCAATTTCCTACGGCCTCTACGGACTTGTAATGAGCGTGAATGCAATTTTCAATTGCCTTGGAAAACCAATGCCCGGCGTAGCAATATCAACTCTACGGGTCTTTTTCCTGCAACTACCGCTATTTTATTTCGCATCGCGGTATTACGATTTAGAAACCGCGTTTATACTCATTAGTATTTCAAACGCAATCGCCGGTATCGTCGCATATTTCTGGATCAAAAAAACAGTGGCGGAACTACGCCTTTCCATGTAGCGCTAAGAAGTTCAACCATCAATATTTTATGTAATATCCTGAGTTATATTAAGATCAACCAACAGCGTAGCACCGCCGCCAGTGTAAACGTGATAGTCATATGAGTCGATATTCTGATCAGCACCCTGAACCCAACCTTCACCGGTTGACGTGACGCTGTCAAACGTATCACCACCATAAATTTTCAAAATATTATCTGCATCTGTCATACTGATTACATCGTCTAACGATAGCTCAAGCCTTTCTATGCTGGTACCATCACCACCCTGAAATGTAAGACTGATAGCTTCTATATTAATAAGGTGCTCGCTTGATAGCGCAAAATCAGTGGGAACACTTGAATTAGATTTAGCCAGAAGCCATACCTCATCTTCTCCGTCGCCACCATCAAAAAACGTGTCTTCATATCTGTCTTCAAATATAGACGTTCGATCATCACCTGTACCGCCATAGAGCTCCCCAATTCCGAACAACAGATCATTTCCACCACCACCATTGAGGATATCATTACCCCCCTCTCCTCCAGAGAGTTGGTTATCATTATCGTCACCCGTGATGACATCATCAAACGCTGTACCGCTAACTCTTTCTATATTAACAACAGTATCACCATCCGCATATCCACCTGTAGCCGTACCTTCAGCCAGGTCAATCGTCACTGCTTCCGGACTTCTATAATAATTAACACGGTCCTCAAGCCCGTCACCGCCATCGATATAATCTGCTCCGGCTCCTCCGTAAATATCATCGCGACCATCGCCACCAAAGATGGTGTCGTCACCTTCTTTGGTTCTAATTACATCTCGGCCAGAACCACCGTGGACTACATCATCGCCAGCTCCTGTTACTACGGTATTTAATCCCGTACCTAGCAGTGTAATCAAATCATCGCCTGAGCCACTTGCAATGAAATTAGATGAATCAGCGTTTCCTGTGATCGTTAAATTATTAGCCGAAGATGTCTCATCCAAAACTACAGTATTAAAACCTCCGTCTGCTTCAAAAACGTTCGTAGTTGTTTCTGTAAACCCTCCAAGTATAGTGAAGCCATTCGCTTCCGCCAGATCGGGCGTCAAATAAACCCGCTCGTTATCACTGTTAAGATAAAGGTACCTTAAACCAAATGAATTGATTGTGGGGATTACAGTAGTCCAGTCTTCTCCATCAATATTTAAGATGTCGTCACTGTAACCATAAATACTTATGTTGTTGCCACTCGAAGAACCTTGGTACCAGTCTATTATATTCTGGGTCGTAATGGTAACTTCTGTATTTCCATCCTCACCCAAATAGATCAAAGAAATGCCCGTCAAATCATACGTAGTCAAATCAGCTTCGAATGTTTCTAGTCCGGAAGCATCAGGCACTAAATACAGCTTGCTAAAATATTCGTTTTCCGAAGCCAGCATACTAATAAATCCACTTTGTGCATCTACTTGAAAATTACTGTCAGCATTATAAATTATAAAGTTTTCAAACCCGTCCCCTTCATAATCAACCACAACGACCTGATCAAATACGGCCCAGATTTCTTCCAATGAAATAACCGACTTTGGATGTTGGTGTGTGACATCCAGCCTGATCTCACTTCCGGTCTCGGCAGAAATTTTTACAATTCCTGCCAGATCACTGGCATCATCAACCCTGAACGTGATATCACCATCCACATGAATTTCAGCAATATCGCTGATATCCATGGACGTCAGATCAAGCACATAGTCATTTCCATCATCAGGCACAATGATATTAATGATTGATGATCCATCGCCGTCAATGGTTGTGAAATCTGCGATTTGATCAGGCGTTAAACTGATT
>CAXBLS010000216.1:0-4203 GCA_963976585.1 uncultured Kordiimonadaceae bacterium | reverse complement strand
GAAAAGCCGGCCTTATTCGCCGCATCCGCGGCCAGGACAAAGAAGCCAGGGTCATCGTTGAGATGGTCGATCG
The DNA here is from genome assembly GCA_963976585.1 of uncultured Kordiimonadaceae bacterium. GTDB lineage: Bacteria > Pseudomonadota > Alphaproteobacteria > Sphingomonadales > Emcibacteraceae > Pseudemcibacter. The sequence continues at coordinate 4,130 of CAXBLS010000216.1, read as the reverse complement.
CTGCCTAGCAGTTCTTGAAGACGGCCAACCAGCACGTAAAGTGGTTGCCACAGACGAGGAAGAACAAAAAACGCTTGATGGACTTCAACTGATCACCACTAAGCCCGTTCTCTATGTATGTAATGTAAACGAAGAAGACACTGTTGACGGTAACGAACTTACTGAACGCGTTAAAGCAAAAGCGGCCGCTGAAGATGCCGTTACTGTTCTTATCTGTGCATCACTTGAAGAAGAGATCGCACAACTGGATGATCCTGAAGAACAAAAAGAATTCCTCGCTGATCTTGGTCTTGGCGAAACAGGCCTTGGCCGCGTTATCCGTGCTGGCTACGATCTTCTACACCTGATCACATATTTCACCGTTGGTCCAAAAGAGGCCCGCGCCTGGACCGTGACGCAGGATACCAAAGCCCCTCAAGCCGCCGGCGTTATCCACACCGACTTTGAAGCTGGTTTCATCCGCGCCGAAACAACCGCTTACAATGACTATATAGAATTCAACGGCGAAGCAGGCGTTAAAGACGCTGGAAAAATGCGCCTAGAAGGCAAGGAATATGTCGTCGTGGACGGCGATGTAATGCACTTCAGATTTGCCAATTAACATTACAATGGTGTCGTACGATTTCGAACAAAGACCAGTCCAATTCACACACTTCGTCATGAACACACTGCAATAAATATCTCACCAGACACTGCTGATACCGCCTTGAAACTAAGGCTCATATTAGAGTTGATGGAGTTTTTATATGATGTTGTTTCTTTAGTTAAAGCGCGTCTATTTCTTTGATCCAACTCGTTATTATTAAAGATATTAAACACTTCTTTACTATTATTTAACGGCCGAAACTATATACTATATATGGCTTTAACGGGTTGGAAACATACGTGTTTAATTATAACTATAAAATTTTCATAAAATTCTTATTAGTGACATGGTTGGCTTTTGTATCAATCAATACATACGGACAATCCGGTCAGGCGCAAACGACCCCGGCTGAAGATATCCTTACGATCGAAGAAAAAAAATGGATAGCCGACCGTGAAATCTTTAGGGTTGCACATTCCGAAAATTGGGCTCCAATGACCTTTCTTTCAGACGGGAAACCAGCTGGATATTCAGTTGACTATTTGAACCTGGTCGCAAATAAAGTTGGTATAAAACTTGATTATATTTCCAATAACGGCGAATTAAACATCATTCTTGGACTTATGCGTTCAGGCGAAGCAGATTTAATTCACGGTATATCCATGACGCCTGATAGGGAAGTCTACCTCGATTTTACAGATGAATACCTTATACTACCCATGGTCTATTTCGGATTATCAGGATCCGAACCCATAAAAAGTTTGACTGATTTTGACGGAAAAAAAGTAGGTATAATTGACAGGGTTAGTACAACGGAAGTTTACTTAAGTCGATATCCGGATATTGATTTTACTCTTTTCGATACCGTAGATATGGGAATTGCGGACCTCTCCAACGGTTCAATTGATGTCTTAATACATACGCTTCCGATCGTTAATCATGCGATCGCCAAGAATTTTATTTCCGGCATTGATAATATCGGGGTCGATTTCTTGCTAGCTCCTGAAGAACGAGACTACCTACACCTTGCCACTCAAAAGGGTGATAGTAAATTATTATCTATTCTAAAAAAAGGCATGGCAGCCATCACGGAACAGGAATACACCGACCTTTCAAACAGGTGGCTTATTGAAAATCAAAAGATAAATGACATTGGTCTTACTAAAGAAGAAATTGAGTGGTTATCACAAAATAGGATTATAAAAACTGCCACTTCACTCACTTTTAGCCCATTAGAATATATAGATGAGAATGGAGAGCATAACGGGATCTCAAGATCATTTTTGGATGAAATTGCAAAACGCCTTGATGTTGAATTTGTCTGGTCGGAAAATAAAAGTTGGGACGAAGGTATTGAAAAAATAAAATCCGGCGAAGCAGATATTTTACCTTCTGTGACGACAACAAAAGAAAGAGAGAGTTTTCTTATATTCACAGATGTATACATGAATTTCTCAAACGTAATTTACACACGTGTTGACGATCAGCATTTTACGACAATGGAAGACCTAAGCGGCTTTAGTGTTGCACAAGCAAAAGGCACTGCAGTAATTGATTTTATTCACGAGAATTATCCAGATGTTAAAGTCATTGAAGTGGAAAATACATATGATGCACTAAAATTACTCTCAACCGGTCAAGTCGATGCCTATATAGGGGATATCCCATCCGTTACCGACTTTATTGCAAAATTAGGATATTCAAATATTACTATAACGGGTACCACAACGCACACATCTAACGATGCAATAGGTATCCGATCAGATCTTCCTCTGCTTGCCAGTGCGATGCAAAAGGCACTCGCTGATATCAGTTCACAAAGAAAAAACGAAATTTTGAAGAGTTGGATATCTACAGGGAATGAAATTGAACCCGACTACTCACTTGTATGGAATGTTTTAATTGCCGCAACGGCATCAATTATCTTAATTTTACTTTGGCTCAATAAATTAAGGCTTGAAATAAATCGGCGCAAGAAAACTGAAAAAGCTCTCCTTAATTCCCAAAATGAAGCTCAAAAAGCACAAGCTGAAGCGGAACGGGCACGTGACGAAAAGATACTATCACTTGAAGAACTCAGAGCATCTGAAATCAGGCAAAAAACACTTCTCGAACTTGCGCCACAAGCGGTAATAATATTCGATGCTGAATTAAATATTCTATATTTTAATGGCAACGCCCAAAAAACATTTGGCTATAAAGGCTCTGAAGTCAGGGGTAAACATCTTAATATTTTACTCCCTGACACTACCCACGATGCTCACGCTCACCATGTCGAAAACTTTGAGAAGACAAATAAAACTTCCCTTTCGATGGATCAGTGTTCAGACATAAAAGCAAAACGCAAAAATGGTGAACTTTTTCCTGCGACTGCATCTGTGGCAAAAATAATGCTCGAAGGCGAAAATGTTTATATCGTGATGCTTCGTGATGTTACTGAAAGAGTGAAAGCAAATAAATTACTCATTGAAAGCGAAGATCGTCTGTCGCGTGCGCAAAAGATCGCACATATTGGCAACTGGGAATGGAATATCGTGACCGGCGAACTTATGTGGTCTACGGAAATCTATAACATTTTTGGCTTGGAAAAACGTGAATTCGATGCAACTTATGATGCTTTTCTCGAACGAATACATCCTGATGACCGCGAAGACCTTGAACTCGCCGTTGCAGATGCGTTGGATAAAGGCGCACATTACTATATTACACATCGGATCATATGCCCTGACGGTACAGAAAAAATAGTCCGAGAAATCGGTGAAATCCTGCGCGATGAAGATGGCAAGCCACTTCGTATGGATGGAACCGTTCAAGATATTACGGAAAGCTGGCGCAATGAACAGGATCTAATAAAATCCAAAACCAAAGCTGAACAAGCCAACGCTGCGAAAACTCAATTTCTCGCCGTTATGAGCCATGAACTTAGAACGCCACTCAATGCAATAATCGGCTTTAGTTCACTTATAAAAGACGAATTGCACGGAGAACTGGGGAACGAGAAATATAAAGAATATGCTCATGACATAAATATGAGTGGTGAGCATCTACTAACATTAATCGATGATATACTGGATACATCAAGAATAGAACTCGACACTTGCTGAAATTATAAATGAATGTGTAAATTTAATTGATAGGAAATCTATTGAAAAACAAGTCACGATTGAAGCAAATATTCAGAAAAATATCGCAGAGGTTTTTCTCGACCCAAGATTATGTAAACAGATAATAATCAATCTTCTGTCAAACGCCACAAAATTTTCTCATAATGATGGTCAAATTCGTATAAATTTAACCTCAATTCTTGATACCATTGAACTGACCGTTGAAGATAACGGAATAGGTATTAGTGAAGAGGATTTGAATATGATATTCAAACCCTTTATTCAGGCAAATGCAACTTATACCCGTTCCCACGAGGGTGTAGGTTTAGGTCTTACCATCGTCAAGAAATTAACCGAAATACAACACGGAAGCGTGAGTGTATCCAGTGAACAAGGTGAAGGAACTTGTTTCAAAGTTGTTTTACCAATGAATGCTGCAA
>CAXBLS010000215.1:0-4286 GCA_963976585.1 uncultured Kordiimonadaceae bacterium | reverse complement strand
AGAGGGCGCGCAAATTATGGACGATAATAACGTTGTTGAGCCACCACGAGAAGCGACAACAGCAGAGGCGGCTGCGAGTGATTTTATTGTGCCCGGTTCAATTAGCCAAAAGGCCATTGATGAATATGTTCGTCATTCATTGCAAGCAGATCCGGTTAGAGCAGACTGGAACCAACAGCATGAATATAATCAATTTGATGCCACCAAAGTGAGCATGCCTGTGCTTTTGCTGCAAGGGGAATTTGATCCGCTTGCAGATACTGCGACCCATGCTAAGGTTTTTTCAGAATTTCCAAACGCTAATAAGCAATGGGTTGTTCTCAAAGGCGGTGATCATGCAGCATTGCTTGAAAAACCGCGTGGTCAGCTGATAGACGCGTCGATTAATTTTATCGAGTGGCTTGATAAATAAAAACTAGCCGTAAACCATAGCCAGCAAGCCGACGCCAAGTAGTACCCGGTAGATTACAAACGGTGTCATCGATGCGCGTTCAAGCCATTTAAGCAGCCCTGCAATTGCAAGAAGTGCAGCAACAAACGAAAGCACCGCGCCAAGGATTAGATCCGATCCTATTTCAATGTTTCCGGTTTCAAATAGGTCTTTTAGCTGCAGTATGGCGGCGGCCATTATGGTCGGGATGGACATTAGCATTGAAAAACGTGCGGCATCAGTACGGTTAAATCCAAGGCCCCGTGCTGCGGTCATGGTCACCCCAGAACGACTGGTGCCGGGGATTATGGCGAGCACTTGAGCAAAGCCTATGATGGCCGCATTTTTATAAGTGAGCTCTGACAAGTCTCTGTGTGATCCACATTTTGTATCGAGCCAATAAAGCAGTATTCCAAAAATAATCGACGTCCAGCCAATAACCTCTACGGTGCGCCAGACATCGGTCAGGTCGAATTTGGACGCAAGGCCGCCGAATATAACAATGGGAATAGTTGATAAAATCAGTGCAAGCATCAGGTGGCGCTCTTTTTTATCGTGGCTTTTTCTAAAGGTTATCATCTGTAGAAATGCATGAAACAGGCGGGCGACATCTTTGCGAAAATAAAGCATGACTGCTAAGAGTGTACCGACGTGGACGCCCACATCCATCATAAGCCCCTGATCGTGCCACTCGGTGAGTTCCGGGACAAGGACCAAGTGTCCTGATGAGCTAATAGGTAGAAATTCGGTAATTCCCTGCACAACGGCGAGGACGATTATTTGCAGTAGGGTCACTATAGGATTCCGTTTCTTTTATATGTGAGCGCTGTTTATTCTTCTTTTGTGACATCATTATGAAGTAGCAATGCTATTCGCGCCATACGTTTTAATGAATTCACAGAAAGAGTCGAACCGGAGATGCCGTTAATTGGCTTATCAAGCGTGTTTCTTTCGGTAATTGCCGCATCGTAATACTGCGCTCTATGCACGCGGTTCTGAATTTCATGGCCGCGGGTTTCACGGTAGATAAGTACGCTGATATCGACGATTTTATCGTTTTCGACGACCACACCCGCCGTGATCGGCATGGTACGGGCGACGCTATCAAGAACCCAAAGGGTTCTAGCGTCTTTGCGCCAGTAGCGGTAGCGGACGGGAGTGCTGTCAGCGCCATTTATCACTTGATTTATGTCATCACGCAGATCGCCAATAACCCAGACGGTGTATTTTTTCGGGGTATCGCCACCAAAGAAGCTTTTTACATAATCACCGGTCTTGTTGTAGACACGTTCAGCAGGTTTATATGTGCCTTGTGCATTTGCTGAAAGAGTGCAGGCAAACAGGAACGCGGTGATTATGCTCAAAAGTTTCATTTTATTCTTTCTTAGAATTGTACACCGACCCCCAAGTTGATGCGGTTATCGTCTTTTGTCTCATCGGCGTTATTATCTATTTGATAATCGGCCTTGAGCGCGATGTCTTGATGTGGCCAGTAATTTACACCAAATGATGTTTGTTTGTTGGCTGTTTCAAGACTGTTACCGGCATTATTATCAAATGAACTGTAGCGAGTAAAGACACCAATCGCTTGACCATTGCCAAATGAGTATTTGTAAGATGGCTCGATGTACCAGCCACGCTGAACATCGCGGCCAACAAGTTCGGCTTCCATACTATCTAGATTCCATTGTGCATATAGAGCGCGCAGTCCCAACTGGCTGTCTGGTGTGATTTGATGGCGGATATCAGCGTGCCCTTCAATCAGGGTGGCTGAAGTCGGCGCTGCGGTTTGCGTCAGGTCATCCTGGTACTGGATACTGGCACCAAGATTAACGCCCGCAACGGGTATCCAGGAAAGGCGACCGGTAAAGGCGGTGTTTTTCCACATGGCTTTACCGACTTTTTGGCGACCCTTGCGGATCAAAAATGCGTTACCACCTGTTGTTGGTGTTGCCAGTCCCGAATGGACCATAGCGTCATATTGAAGGTTTTCACCAAGCTTTCCGGTAAATTTAACCCCAGCTTCCCACCATGTGGCCGGAATGATGTTTTTTTCCACTGCATTTCGTTCCACACCATAAAATGTTGGCGGTTCGTGGGTTTCGTTGAGGATACCTACCGGTACAAGTTGAAGGCCAACGGAAGAGGTGGTGTTTTCGGTCAGGTCGAATTCGACGAAGGCTTGCTCCAGTTCGATTTCACCAACTTTTCCTTCACCAGCAATTGAATGTTCCACTTCAAGTTCACTGAAGAAACGCATTCTGTCATTAAATTCGTGGCCCATGAATATAACGAAGCGGTGGAAATCAATTTCGTCGGCTTCACCACCATTATAATGTAGCTCGGCATATCCACCGAGCGATGTGCTTGAAGAGGAGCCTGAACCCGTGGCATCAATGTTTTCTTCGATGGCGGCGACGGTTGCCTCAACCATCATTTCTGTTTCTTCTACTTTTTGTTTGTTCTCTGCGGCGACCTGTTCGGTGGACCCGAGCTTTCGCTCGAGAGCGGATATTTGTTCCTGCTGCTTTTTAATGATTTCCCACATTTCTGCGGCTGATGGCATTTCCTGCGCGACGGTGGATGTGGCGCCGAAGGCTAGGGTTAGGGCAAAAATTGAGCTTGCCATCTTTAATGTATTGATTTTCATCTAAGTTCCAATTTTCTCTTTCAAAATAAACTGTTTTATGTAAATAATTACTTCTTTTAAGAACGATTCTTAATATAGTTGTTATTAATAATCATTCTTAATATTAATAACAACATAAAAATGAAGTTACTTTGAATTTTTGATGGAATTTTTTAAATGATCAATAATCGTAGGCGCGTACTCAGGGTGATGGCCGTTGGTGCAGGGGCATTGATGGCGCCGCATTCACTTTGGGCAACAGGAAAATCGGTCGAATTTTTTGAATGGCATGGCAGAGCACTCGGGGCTGATACATCAATACAGCTTTATTCTTTCGACAAACAAAAAGCGCAGCAAGCGCTTGCTGGAGCTCAGGATATTATCAGTAAATATGAAGCGATGTTTAGCCTTTACGATGAAAACTCACAGACATCGAAGCTTAACAAGTTTGGAGTACTTCATAATCCATCCTCTGAATTTGTTGCACTGGTCATGCTTTCAAAAAGGTTTTCGAATATGACCAATGGCGCGTTTGATATTTCTGTGCAACCGCTTTGGGATGTTTATCAGAACCACTTTAATGGTCAAGTCACTGGCGATCTAGATGAAAAGATCACGGCTGTCCTGGAAAATATCGGGTCTGACAAAATCAGGGTGGATAACGAGAGTGTATCATTTGACCGCGATAAAATGGCCATCAGTTTTAACGGCATTGCCCAGGGTTACATCACCGATCAGGTCACTGAATTTTTGAACGAACGGGGGTTTGATAATATCCTTGTCGATATGGGTGAATACCGCGCGGGCGGTCCACAGGGTAACGGCGAGCCATGGCGAATTGGCCTGCTTGATCCGTTTGATACTGTCTCGGTCGCTGAGGTGATTGAGATGAGCAGCGGTGCGGTAGCGACTTCGGGCGGATACGGAAATCAATTTGACCCCTCGGGACGGTATCATCATCTGTTTAACCCGCAAACCGGCCTTAGCAGCAATCTTTATGCCTCTGTCACAGTGCAGGCGGATGACGCAACCACAGCCGACGCATTGTCGACGGCATTTTCAAATATGACAATGAGCAGTATCAAAAAAGTTTTGGGTAAGCAGAGCAATGTGCAGATGAGGGTAACAGATCCTGCTGGAACTATTCACGCGTTGCGGTCTTGACCTGCATAGCCTCAAGTCTGGATCAAGCGAGCTTGTACAATATATCATATCCTATTCACTAGA
>CAXBLS010000214.1:0-4299 GCA_963976585.1 uncultured Kordiimonadaceae bacterium | reverse complement strand
CCAAAGAAACTGGCATTGTAATTTTATATGGATTATAAAAAAGTCCATGTTTATTTTTATGATTTAAGAAATAAAAATCTGGACACTATATGGACAAAACATCGCTAACCGCAGCGGACCTTAGATTTAATCCGCCTTCTTTTTCTAAATCGGTACTACGCGAAGAAGTGAGAAAAATATACGGTCTTTCGGGGACGTTAAAACCTCTCGTCGGGGAGCGGGACCAGAACCATTTGTTGGAAACGGTCGAGGGGGAAAAATATATCGTCAAAGTGGCTGGACTGGATGAAAACCGATCGGTTGTTGACTACCAGATAAAGACTTTGCAACATATAGAAGATAGAGATCCAAGTTTAAATATTCCTAGAAACCTTAACACCCTGGACGGCAAGGATTTTGCCATCATCAGGTCGGCGGCCGGTCAGGACCATATGATGCGGCTGCTCAGCTTTGTTGATGGTGTTCCTTTCGGGGATCAATATGTGCCGCCGCTACGCGTTCTTTATGATGCGGGTCGATTTCAGGGGCAGATGTGCGTGGCACTCGCCGATTTTTCTCACAGTTCTGAGGGATATTTTATGCCTTGGGACATAAGTCAGGGGCTTATTTTAAATCCTGCGCTTCGGGTCAGCAAACACGGCGACGTGGAACGGCTGATCATACCGCTACTGGATCATTTTCAGGAGGATATACTGCCAAAAATGAACAGTTTTAGAAAACAAACGATTCATAATGATGCCCATAATGATAATACGCTGAGATCATCAGTGGACGCAGATGATTTTTACGGGCTTATTGATTTTGGCGATATTTGCTATGCTCCACTTATTCAGGATTTATCAGTGCCCATGAATGGTATAGTGGGTGCCGCTAATAACCCGATTGAAGTCGGCTGTGCGTATGTCAAAGGATTTGCCAGCGCGTGCCCGCTTTTAGCGCAAGAACTGGACATTCTTTACGACTTGCTGTTGCTGCGCGCATCACTCACGGTTCAACTTGTCGATTTTCGCATGCTGAATAATGATGCAAATATGAAGGGGCTTCTTGAATTTTATCCGAACCTGGTCAGGCGTCTTGAAAATCTTCTTGAGCTTGACCGCAAAGAAATTACCGCCGCTTTTCATCAAGCGCATAACGAAGGGGTAACCCAATGACAAACACAACACTATGGAAAAGGCGCGAAAAAGCCTTGGGCCCTACTTACGCGCATTTTTATGATGAGCCCCTAAATCTGGTGAGGGGGGAGGGCGTCTGGCTTTACGATGAAAAAGGCAATAACTACCTTGATTGTTATAACAATGTGGTCTCCGTTGGTCACTGCAACCCGAAAGTGGTAAAGGCACTGTGCACCCAGGCGGCAATTCTCAATACCCATACACGGTATATCCATGAAAATGTTGTCTCGCTGGCCGAAAAACTCACCGCCAAGTTTCCGAAAAAACTTGATATCTGCATTTTTGTCTGCACCGGTACGGAAGCCAACGACCTCGCGCTGCAAATGGCCCGGGTGGTTACCGGGAATTACGGCGCCATAGCAACCGAAGCGGCCTATCACGGCAATTCGGTGGCAATTTCTGCCATGGATCCGGATAGAAAAGATCCCCGCGCAGCTGATTGGCTGGCAACGTTTGAGCCACCAAACACTTACCGCGGCCCTCACCGCGCAGAGGACGACAATTTGGCGGATTTTTACGCAAACAAAGTTGATGATGCGATTGCAAGCCTTAAAGCAAGAGGCACGGGTCTAGCCGCCGCCATGCTTGATCTCTCATTCGATTCAAACGGCATTCTGATCCCCCCGGAAGGTTATTTGTCGCAAGTCACAGAAAAAGTGCGGGCCGCTGGCGGGCTTGTCATTTGCGATGAAGTGCAGGCGGGATATTGCCGTATGGGAAGCTACTGGTGGGGGTTTGAGCGGTATGGAGTGGACCCGGATATCGTAACATTAGGAAAACCTATGGGGGCCGGTCATCCCGTCGCTGCCGTTGTCACCACCCGCGAAATTGCCAGTAAATTTGCCGATATTGACAGCTACTTTAATACCTTCGGCGGCAATCCGGTCTCCGCCGCGGTTGCTGCGGCGGTGATCGACGAAATTGATGACAATAATTTGCTGAAAAATGTCACAGAAGTTGGTGCCCATTTACAGGTCGGCCTTGAAAAGTTAGGGCAGCAATACGATTTTGTTGGCAATATACAGGGGTCAGGGCTGTTTTGGGGACTGGATCTTGTGCAGGACCCGAAAAGCAAAGAACCAATGACCCGAGATCAGCTTCGGCATATTGTCACGCTGCTAAAAGATGAAGGGGTGCTCATGGGAAATACTGGCCGCTATGGCAATTGCCTGAAAATAAGACCACCGCTGGTTTTTAGCAAAGAAAATGCCGATCAGGCTTTGGCTGCACTTCAAAAAGTATTCTCGTCACTCTCAATTTAATGCGGTTATGTCATTGGGCAATTAAAATCGGGCATTTTATGAGATCCTATGATATTGACGGTATTCTCGGATTGTATTGGATCACTCAGGAAAGAATAGTCGCATGGAAATTACTGTAAATTTTTTGGAAAACCTCAGGCTTGAAGCAAAGTTTGATGATTTTGCAGTGATCACGGACCAGCCTATTCGCTATAAGGGTGATGGATCTGCGCCCAGTCCTTTTGATTATTTTCTTGCGTCATCGGCGCTGTGCGCCGCCTATTTTGTCCGGGTTTATTGTCTGGCGCGTAAAATACCGACAGATGATATCAGAATTTCTCAAAATAATATTATCGACCCGGAAAATCGCTATCAGCAGACCTTTCAAATTGATGTGGAGCTGCCAGAAAGCATTTCGGACCGTGACCGCGAAGGGATATTAAGATCTATTGATCGCTGCACCGTTAAAAAGGTCGTCCAACAAGGCCCTGATTTTAAAATTGAAACGGTTGAGAGCTTAGAAAAAGATACCACGCTCATGGACCTGACCAGTCTTGAAGGTGGAAGCAGCACGATGATTATCGGTAAAGATCTGCCTCTTGAGCAAACCATTGCCAATATGACCGGTATTCTCGCGGATCTTGGTGTTAAAATTGAAATCGCCTCGTGGCGTAATATAGTGCCTAACGTGTGGTCACTTCACATTCGCGATGCGGCGTCGCCGATGTGTTTTACCAACGGCAAGGGGGCGACAAAAGAAAGTGCCCTTTGTTCGGCGCTCGGGGAATATATCGAACGGGCGAGCTGTAACTTTTTTTATAATGATCAGTATTTCGGGGAAGAGATAAGCAACAGTAAATTTGTTCATTACCCCGATGAAAAATGGTTCAAAGCGGGACCGGATGATGCATTGCCGGACGGGCTGCTCGATGCGCACTGTCTGGAAATATATGATCCGGATCAGGAGCTTAGAGCATCTCACTTGACTGATACAAATTCTGGACTTGTCGAGCGCGGAATTTGTGCGCTACCCTATGTGCGGCAATCTGACCAGAAGATCGTCTATTTTCCGTCCAACCTAATCGAAAATTTATTCGTCAGCAACGGTATGAGCGCCGGCAACACGGTTTTTGAGGCGCAAGTTCAGGGCTTATCTGAAATATTTGAGCGGGCGGTAAAGAAGAAGATCATTGAACAAGAGATTGTTTTACCCGATGTGCCAAAAGAAATTTTGGATAAGTATCCCCATATTCTCGCAGGTATTGATGAGCTAGAAGATAAAGGCTTTCCGGTGCTGGTTAAGGATGCGTCATTAGGCGGCGTGTATCCGGTTATGTGTGTCACCTTAATGAACCCTAAAACCGGGGGTGTTTTTGCATCTTTTGGTGCGCACCCAACTTTTGAAGTGGCACTTGAGCGGAGCCTGACGGAGCTTTTGCAGGGTAGGAGTTTCGAGGGGCTTAATGATGTGCCGCCCCCGACATTTAATAGCTTAGCGGTTTCTGAGCCAAATAATTTTGTTGAGCATTTTATAGACTCAACCGGTCTTGTTTCGTGGAAGTTCTTTAGTGAAAAGCATGACTATGATTTCTGTGAGTGGGATTTTTCAGGCACCAACGAGCAGGAAAATGCCACATTAATGGATATTCTTAGTCATATGGGTAAAGAGGTTTATTTGGCAACCTATGATGATTTTGGCGCCACCGCTTGCAGAATACTTGTTCCCGATTATTCAGAGATTTATCCCGTTGAGGACCTTATCTGGGATAACAATAACAGATCGCTTGGATTTAGATCAGATATTTTGAACATACACGTGCTCAATGACGCGGAGCTTGAAAACCTGCTTGAACGCCTAGAAGACAGTGAACTTGATAGCCGCA
>CAXBLS010000213.1:0-4419 GCA_963976585.1 uncultured Kordiimonadaceae bacterium | reverse complement strand
ATTTGACGTGGAGAGGTTCATTCTTATAGGGTATCTCCGAACGTCTGCTTTCGACCCAAAGCAGACATTCAAATATCAATAAACTTGCAATTTTGTCGTGCTACAATTATCGTTTGTTTCTGACTGGGGTATTTCATGGCATTTAAGTTTCTAATTGTATCTTTTCTAAGCGCTGTTTTGTTGTCTTCCTGTGTCACCGGCCCAACAGGTCCAACATGTACTCACGTTCTTCCAAACCATTTAAATAAAGCGAATGATAAGATCATACTTTCTTCAGATGCTACTCCTGTACAACTATTTAAATTTAATAGATGTCGAGCAGGTTTCGAAGATGAAGAAGCGCAGTACCGTCTTGCACTCAACTATGAAGAAGGCGTTGGAACCGAACAGAATTATAAATGGGCAGTAAAATGGTATAAGGAAGCAGGAAGGCATAAATCGGGATTGCAATGGAGACATGGTTCTGAAATTGCTACTAAAGTAGGCCCTGAAAATCCAGGCCATCCCATTGCACAGTATCGGCTAGGCATGATGTATCTGGAGGGACGTGGAAGAGACCAAAGTGATGATTTTGCGAGGCTCTGGATTGGACGAGCAGCTGAACAGGGATATCGATCAGCTGTGACGGAATATAAAATGTTAAAGGAGGTGGAATGACCGGGATTTTATTCATAATATTTCTGATATTTTGGTTCTCATTGATCAGATGGGTAATTAATTTATGGTTCCGTTCTGCCTTTGACAAGGAAAATTCGAAGGGCGGCAGAAAAGTTAAAATTGTCAGGAGAACTGTAATATTCCTGCTTTTTATGGTTCCTTTTTCGAAGGCTACAGTAGTTCATCTATACCAAACAATAACATTTCCTTTGGTTTGCACCCAAATGGCTGGATATAAAATTAATAAAAACGTAATAGTAACATCAGTCTTAAATGAAGGAGCCTCCTTTGAATACTTACCAATTAGAGGGGTTGATTTTGTGGAATGGGAAAATAAAAGTTATATGAGTCCTCTAGCTAAAGAATTTGGTTCAGGAAAATTTCGATATACCCTTTATCCGAAAGGTTCGAGTGAATGTGTAAGATTGAACTATATATATGAAGGAGCAGAAGATGCTCTAAATAACATAACACAAAGGTATATTTCCTATGGGTATCCAGTCAAAAATATAAATGGAAAATGTGTTGGTGTAGAAAAAGTAATAAATTTAAAATCGAAATATTCAATAAGATCGGGTGATCAGAAAAATATAGATTCTGGTTTCGGCTATTCGGTTGATAGGAAATATACGCAACTTATTGATAATTCCAGTAATCAAGCTATCAAAAGTTATGATGAAATTGGAACATCGTCTCCCACACCGTTTATAAATTGGGTATCACCTTTTGCAACGAGCCATAAATCCTGTTCCTCACATAATGAATTAATTGATGAACACAAAAAGAATTTTGGCGATGTTTGGAGGATTAATAAAAAACTTGTTATTGAGCGGAGATTGTTGTGATAGTGAATAAACATTTACCAAGAATAGGCATTGTAAAAAGTTGCATAAAATAGCATCAAATACTGCTATCATAATTAAATATTAGCTGCCCTAAAATATTGAAATTTTCTATTTCGGAATAATAATCCAGTAACCAACACAATGAAATGTGACCGTCCGCTTTGGGTCGAAAGCGGCCATTCGTCATAAATGTAATTTTCGGCAACTCTAGCCCGCTCTGAGTGTCTGCTAACGACCCAAAGCAGACATTCTAAAGCTAGATCTACGATATTAACAAAATTGATTTTAGTTCTTGCTAATTACTCCGACCGTAATACCTTAGCAGGGTTGGTTCTTGCAGCTTTTACAGCGTGATGTGTTGTGGTAATCCAGGCGATCACGACCGCGAGTATCCCGGTGAATAGGAAATAAGAAAACCCAAGATCAATTCTGTAGGTAAAGCCATTTAAGAAATCCTGGCTAAAATACCATGCAACGGGCCAAGCAATGAAATTGGCAATTAAAACAGGTTTTGAAAATTGAAGCAGTAATAACTTCACAACGTCTGAAACTTCTGCACCCAGAACCTTGCGAACCGCGATTTCATGTGTTCGTTGCTCGGCGGTAAAGGCCGCCAGACCATAAAGTCCAAGGCATGCGACTATCACTGTAAGTACCGAAAAACTTAGCAGCATTTGCCCTTGTCTGTTTTCCGATAGATATTGGCGTCTCACCAGGTCTTCCAGATTTTCAAGCCTGGGATCAATTGCCGGGGCAAATTGTTTCCAGATTTCACTGATATCTTGTCTGACGTTGGCTTCAACCGCACTGTCACTAATATCAATGCTTAAATGAAATTGCTGTTCTGGATAATACATATAGACTAGTGATTTTTGTGGAGTATGGCTGGAATTGAATTGATAATCTGGCACAATACCGATGATTTCAAGGTCCCGGTCCCCACCCCATGTGATAAGTCTACCTAGTGCATCCGAAGAACTGCTAAAACCGAACTGCCGCGCCGCAGTTTCATTAATGATCACTGTTGACGGGCGGTATGTTTCATTGTCTTCTGACGGTAATAATCTGTCAATTTCACGGGTCTGGTCAAAATTCCTACCAAGCAAGATCGGAATTTTATAAAGTGGAAAAAAGTCAGGATCAATGGAAATTGCGGAAATCAGCTGTTCTTCTGCGGTTGGCTCATCAAGCAACGTAAAGTCGTTATGCCAACCAATTTGAAAGGTTGGAAACGCTTGCGAATTGGATACCATATCCACGTCAGGAAGCCTTCTGATTTCTTCCATCATTGCCTCCTTATTTTCCATGCGTTGGACACCATATAGAATAAGCTTATTTTCCTTTTCATATCCTAAATCCTTTGTTACGGAATATATATTTTGGCCGTAAACAACCGCCGTTGTAATAATCAAGGCGATAGAGATTGAAAATTGAAAAATCGTTAGCCCGTTTCTGAATAGCGCCCCGCCGGATTGGCCATTAAGTCCTCCACTTGAAAGAATTTCCGCTGGGCGAAAGCTGGAAAGATAAAGCGCCGGATATAGTCCAGCCACCAAACCAATAATAAATAATAATCCAACAATCGCCCCAATGACCATTGGATCAATAAAAACATTAAAACTTAGCGTCATGTCAGACATATTATTAAACATCGGTAGCGCCACCATGACCATAATCACAGCAATCACAAGCGCAATCATCGCCACCAGTAAGCTTTCGCCGAGGAATTGGCGGATAAGCTGTGGTCTGTTTGCACCGAGTACCTTACGCATGCTAATCTCCCGAGCCCGCTGCATCGAACGAGCGGTCGACAGGTTCATAAAATTAATACAAGCGATCACCAATACCAGCATGGCAATAATACTGAAGGTGTAAACTTGTGTGATGCTTCCGGCATTTTCTACGCCAAAGTTTTTATCTTCAGAATGCAAATGTGTATCAAGCAAGTTAACAATGCTTAATTCAATGGTTTCATTAGGTGTTCGGTCATCAAATGACTCGACTTCGTTTGCAACTATTCCGTCCAATCCGGAACTGATGACATTTGGATCTACGCCATCTTTCAATTTGAAATAAAGAAAACCCCATGTATTAAACCAGCGCGTCGAAATTGGGGCCGTATATTGGTAAAGATCATTATCAAGTGGGATGATAATATCAAAATTAAACTCGCTATTTTCGGGAATGTCTTTAATTACGCCGGTAACCATGAAATCCTTGGATATGGTTTCAAATTTGAAATCTTCCGTCATATAATCTTGTGGGATCGTGATGACTTCCCCAAGCGGCGACTGATTTGGGAAATATTTTGTCGCTAGTTCTTCTGATAACACGACCGCATTTAATTCATTTAAAGCGCTATCTTCGTCCCCTTCGACAAAATCAAACTTAAAGGTTTGAAAAATATTGCTATCCACGAACCAGTAGCGCTCCATTTGCGATCTATCCCCCACTTTAATTATTTGACCTGATTGATAAATCCGGGTTGAGCTTTCTATCTCTGCAAAGCGCTTATCGAGCGCTCCCTTGGCAATGCCGGGCGCACAGGCGCAAACGAAATCTTCACCATTAGGATAAAAGTTGGTGTAATTCAGGCGGTAAACCCGTTCAGCCTCAGGCATCCAATTGTTATAGCTTGTCTCGTATCTGACAAAGACGAAAATCAAAAGGCACGCAGCCATACCGATGGAAAGACCCATGATGTTTATAAATGAATAAAGGCGATGTTTGAATAAATGCCTGGTCGCAACGGTGATATAATTGTGCAGCATTCTGGTTTCCCCCATATCAAAAAGTAATGGAATTTAACCGTAGCAGAGAATTAACATATTCGTCCATCTTTAATGTCCGCTTTGGGTCGATAGCGGACGTTCGGAAATAGAATATTTACTCAATCATTGTCTCAATAAGCGTTCTT
>CAXBLS010000212.1:0-4463 GCA_963976585.1 uncultured Kordiimonadaceae bacterium | reverse complement strand
CCTTCCTGTTTCTGCTGCTTTGGGATACAGAATTGCCGCCTGATAACGTGATGTGGTGGTTAAATTTAGAGGAATACCCAGCGGCATTTGCGCTTCTTTTTGTGCGGTCGCTGGCGGGCCGTAAAAGAAAGTGTCAAATCCAAGTTGATCAACGAAGAATTTTCTCGCGGCTTCGCGGTCTCTGACTGTCTGCATGATGTTAAAGGGCAATGAAAGTCGTTCAAATTCCGGGAAGTCCTTTGGAAGAGGCGGAGATATTCTCTCATAGGCTTCCACCTGTATGCCTTGGGGGCCTTTAAAAATAACAATTTTGAGTTTTGAAGTGCCGAAGTCCAGATCGGTTATGGGTGTTTCTGTCCACCAGTTCATCCTAATGGCATCGTCATAAATACTCTCCAGCCCCTTAGCCCGCATCATGACGCTGGTGTAGCACCCGGTATCCCAGGGTCTCGCACCCGGCCGCGTTGGTTCCTGCGTGGGGACGTCCGAAAATTCGATTAGTCTGATATAGCCAATCTCGCTACCCGGTGATTTCAAGACTATTGATTGACCAGAAGCCGCTTTATTCAAGCCGAGGTGACTAAGAAATTCCGGACTTTCCACGCCGCGCCAAACGACTTCATAACCGGCTATTTCAGTGAAAAACCGCGCGCTTATATCTGCGTCATATACGCTTATAACAACTTCTTGCCACGGCTGATCGGTAATAGGCGAAGGTCTATTTTCCTCGGGCATTGCTATTGTGGGAATTATTAATCCGAGGAGAAAAATCAATTCAAAGGAAATACGTTTCATCGTTTTTAACATCATGGTTTTTTTTCAGCTTGTTACAGGCTTAAGATTTTCAGATGGAATAAAACATGCGGCTAGTCCGGACAGTATCAGCGGAATTGAAAAAATAATAAAAAGTGTCTGAATTGAAACACCGCTGTCAAAAATTATACCAAATAAGGCCGGGCCGGCAATCGCCCCTGTTCGGCCGATCCCCATAGCCCAACCAATACCCGACGCTCGTATATTGAGTGGATAAACTCTGGCCGCGGCGGGATAAAATCCTGTCATTCCACCTTGAACGGAAAATCCAATTAAGATGATAAGTGCAAATAAAATTGGGTAACTTAGAGGAACATTGGCGTAAATTACCATAAATGCAAACGCACTGAGCATGTAGATAAACAATAGTCGATTTAGACCAAACCAGGCGCTGAGCCAGCCAATACAAATTGTACCAAGAAAAGCGCCGACATTAAGTGCCGTACCCGCATAAGTCGCGAGATCAAACGGCATGCCTGATGAGGAGGCGATATTGGGTATCCAGCTGATCAGAGTATATAAGGTCATAAATGAGAAAAAGACACCAATCCAAAGAAGAATTGTAGGACGTTTTAGATTGCCGTCGAGTAATTTGCGCACCATGGCTCTTTTTTCTGTCGAGACCGGCTTTGGTGGAAGTGTTTCAATTTCCGAATGGCCCATGGATTTAAGAAGTATATTTATACGAGCTAGCGCATTTCTGGGTTGACGCTTTCCCAGAAATTCAAGGGATTCCGGCATAAAGAGTATAATAAGTGGCAACATACCGGCTGAAATAATGCCTGCCGTCATATATGCAACCCGCCAACCATATATTGGTACTGCCCAAGAGACAAAAAGACCGGTGATTATCGCGCCGATGGGCCATCCAGCTTGGAAAAATGCCACACTGAAATTTCGGCTTTTTTCGTTGGCAAATTCTGAGGCCATTGCAGCCATGGTTGGTAACAGGCAGCCAATGCCAATTCCGGTAATTAACCGCAGGAAAAGCATGAAGCCGTAGTCATTAATCATCGCCGTTGTCAGCATGCTGATGGCAACGCCAGTAGTGGAAATGAGAAGCATCTTTGCCCGACCAATTTTGTCGGCGAAAGGCGCCATGAAAAGGCAGCCGACCATCATACCAACTAGTCCCGCGCTAAAAATGAGGCCCAGTTCAGATTTTGATAGTCCCCACTCTGCTTCTAGTTTTGTCGCGGTAAATGAGACGACAAGAATATCCATGCCATCAATCATATTTAGAATAAAACACATCACGATTACGGTCATCTGAACGGTGCTCATAGGGCTATCGGCCACCAGATGGTGCAGTTTATCCTGAAAGACTTGATGGTCGTGTTGATCAGTCAATTTTATTGAGTTCCAAAAATATTCGTTAGCGGTTCATTGAGTGATATTCAGGGTTTGGCATCATATCAAGACTTAGAGCCATGCGGTTTGTGTAATTAAAAAATGATGCCACATCTGAGATATCAAATATATCGGCTTCAGAAAAACCAGCGGTTTTCAGCTTCTCTCGGTCTTCGTTACACATAAGTTCAGGGGTGTTTGTCAGTTTGTCGGCAAATTCAAGCATTGTATGCTGACGACCATCAAGGCCAGCGGCGCGCCAATTCATAACCATCAACTCACCAAGCTCGGGATCACCCGATAATTCGCGTACCGCTTGGCCGTGGGCGACAAGGCAATAGTAGCATTTGTTGATGGACGAGACGACAACAGCGATCATTTCCCGCTCAAGTACGGATAGGTTGCTCTCACCAAGGACGATTTCATTATACATGCGGCTGAAGGTGCGGAACTTATTTTGATTAAATGTATAAGTGCGGAGTACATTTGGCTTTAGGCCGAGTTTTTCCTGGCAAATATTCAGATACTTTTTTACGTCGTCATCTAGGCTGTCAAAATCGGGCAGCGTAAGTTTCATTATATGATCTGGCTGTGGCATGTTATTTCCCTCTCTTAGTTCTCTTGTATCTTAATCAAATATAAGCTCTGAATCATCAAGTATCTTGCACAGAGCCACACCCTGGTTTTTACCGGCATAGAGATTTTGAAGACCAAAGGGCATTTGATCAAAGCCATTTGTTATATCTTCCTTTACTTGAATGTGGCCCTCATTAATCCAACGAGCAAGATTTTCTTCTGCTTCTATAAAATCTTTTTCGTGATTATAAACGAAAAAACCATTCATCGAAGAATTTGTCGAGCGAAGCTTGGTATAGTTGGTGAGGCCGAATGGTTCATTGCGCATATATTCTGATATGGATCCACACAAAACGACGCGCGCATTCATTGAAAGGTTTTCGAGCGCCGCTGCCAATATTTCACCGCCGATGTTATCAAAGTAGACATCAAGACCAGTTGGTGCAAATTCGGTGATTTTTGCAGCAACATCATCATTCTTATAGTCGATCACTTGATCCGCGCCTATTGAACTGACAAACTTGCATTTCTCTTCGCCGCCCGCAATACCAATGACCTTACAGCCTAAAACCTTTGCTATTTGCACGACGATGGAGCCAACACCGCCCCCGGCGCCAGAAACAAGAACCACATCACCGGTTTTGGGAAAGCCACATTTGATAAAGCCGCAATATGCGCTAAATCCGGTCATGCCTAGTAGACTGACACCAAGAGAATAGGACAGTCCACGCCTTGGCATTTTATAAAATCTCTCGCCTGCGGTACCTTTCGATATTTTATAGGTTTGCCAGCCGATTTGTCCCTGCAACACGTCAGCAACCTGATAATCGGGATGTTTTGATGTGATTACCTGAGCAACACCGCGCCCATGGATCACATCGCCAATGCTGAGAGGCACTTCCCCAGCGGCAGAAATTCCCTGCATATACATGCGCATCACCGGGGCGAGATTTAAATAATGAGTGCGAAGGAGAAACTCTCCGTCTGCCAACTCTCGAACTGGTTCTTCTTGAAGTTCAAAGTCGGTGATTTTCACATTGCCATCTGGGCGGGCGGCGATCCGCCACTGTTTATTTATCATATTGCTCATGAATACCCTTTGCAGCTGTTGACGATACTCTAGGCGTGATATGACTTCAAGGCGGTGACAAATATCATTGCGCCAGCGGCGTTTAAAATATTCAATAAAATATGACGGGTATTCAAACGCAGGAAAGCGATTATCATGAGAAAATTACAACTGCTGACAAAAACACTGATGTTGACGATAATGTTAATCTTCGGCCTCTCGAGTGCAAACGCACAAGATGAAGTGCCAGTACAATCTTACATGACAAATGCGGCTATATTCGTGAAGGATATGGATGCATCACTTACTTTTTATACCGAATACATGGGCTTTCTCAATCGTTCTGACAGTGAGGTAACAGCGGGCAAATCGAAAGATACGCTGGGTATTGATCAGGATATTGAAACGCGAATTGTCTATCTTAGCCCGAAGCCGGAATTTACCGAACCCGGTAGCTTTGCCGGCGGCCTTGCTTTGATTGAAGTGAAAAGTGACACCTCTCAAGAATTTAATCGCGCCATGGATAATATAAAGGCCGTTCACGGCGAGATTGCCATGGTCCACCGGGTGCAGAATATCGACAAGATATATGAAACTCTGGTTGATAACGGCATTCAAATCGTAACCCCACTGTCCCCAAGTGGAACTGGAAAAT
>CAXBLS010000211.1:0-4469 GCA_963976585.1 uncultured Kordiimonadaceae bacterium | reverse complement strand
ACCACCGCAAGCAGCAAGTGGCAATATTGCCGCAAAGGCTGAAATCGATTTTACTTTTTTGATTGAATTATTGCGATTAGATTTATTCTGTTCGTAACGCCGCATACCATCCCCCCATGGATTTCTCTAAACAACTTTTTATTCTACAACTGTATTTTTATTTTTCACGTAAGACAAGTTTAAAATAAGAGGTTCACTATCATTTCTTTATCACTCATATTGATCATGGCGCCTGATCCAGGCCATGGGGAAATCAAATTCACTTTCATTGCGACCTTTGGCGGTCAGATCCATATATTGATATGCTGAAATTATAGGATCAAGGCCGCGGGCAAAAGTGGAATAGGTGTGATAGATTTTTCCGTCATCATCCTTATAGAAGCAGCTAAACCCCGGGAGTTCCGACATAGGGCGCTGAAGCGGCTGATAATTATATACACCCGTGCCTTTTTCATGATCATCTTCACTAAAAGAAACATCGAAATCATAATTAAACGATGTTCCCATTGAGGACAACCAATCGAACGCCCAACCCATGCGCTTCTTATAGGCCACTAGCTTATCAAGAGGCCCGTTTGAAATCACTACCATATTGATATCACGCTGATTGAGGTGGATGTTGATGCCATCGTGACTATCAGCCAGATAAGAACAGCTGGGGCACCCTTCCTCCCAATCGGGGCCAAACATAAAATGTTGTATGATGAGCTGGCTTTTACCAGCAAACAAGTCAGCGAGGGTGACTTTACCTTCGACCCCTTCAAACATATAATTATCGGTAATTTCCACCCATGGAAGGTCGCGGCGTGCAGCACTCAACTCATCGCGCTTCTTGTTAAGTTCCTTCTCCCTGACCAGCAACTCCTTACGCGCTTCGGTCCACGCTTCTCTGCTTACGACTTCATGGGCGGTTGACATGGCGCTTTCCTGTTATCGCGTTGTTTTAACATCCATAACAAAATACTTGCATGAGCTAAGATCTTTGTCCCACATCAAACGTTTTTCAAGTGTTTCTAGCCCACGTCCGTAAAGATGAAGATGGCGCGTGCTTTCCCCATCGTTGATAGCGATAGAATGAATATCATCCGGAAGAAGTCCAATTCCCTGCCCCGGTTTAACGACAATTGTCTCGGTCAGGTTGATCTTGCGGTCACCTGGCACGAGCGGGCCATCTTCTTCGGGAGTGTAGACATAATTGGCTTCTTCGCCTTCCACCGAGGCAATACAGGCCCATGTTGTGTGATTGTGAGGTGGTGTAACTTTCCCCGTATGCATAACGTTTAAATAAAGAGCGTAGCTGTCATCATCATCTTGCGAAACGAGATATCGTTTATGAACCGTGCCATCGGTTGGAGCCGGAAACTCTTCCTCGCCCCAATATTCTTCTTTTGATGCAATGGCTACCAAAGCGTCTTTGATATTTGTTAAATTCTCCCTGCTCACTTCAACTGGTCCGGCAAGGTTTCTCACGTCTTCTAGTAATTTTGTTACTTCAGAGTTTCTTTGTTCGGCTGCTGCGCCCATTATTCATTTCCTCTATATTCAATAAGTTTCTCTGCGATTTTCATGGAAAAATCATGGTAAGGCTGACCTGCCGTATTTGACATCCAGACAAAACCAATATCCACATCAGGTATCATGATAATATATGCCCTAAATCCGTCCGAGCCGCCATGAAAAATAGTCAAATGTCCATTTTGTTCGCGGCGTTGCCAACTTATACCGACCCGGTCAAACTGATTGCCGTTTTTTCCGACCGCCGGCTTCCACATATGATCGAGCGTTTCTTTTCTAAGAACGCGATTACCATTCAGTGTCCCACCATTGAGGTTAAGCTGCACCCATCGTGCCATATCATCAATATTTGAAATCAAAGTAGAGCTGGGGCCATGCATTCGGTTGTAAGGATAAACATCGGCGATACTGAGTTCACCATCCTTCTGGAGGTGAAGACTATTCAAATTGGTCATATCGGCTTCGTGAAGAAGAAGCGTGCTGTTTACCATTCCTGCCGGGATCAGAATATTTTCGAGCACATAGTCTTCAAAGGACATTCCAGATGCCTTGGAGATCACATCGCCCAGTAGCTCATACCCCGTGTTGCAATACTGAAAAACTGTTTCCGGCTCATGGGTCAAAAATTTGTGGGATATAAAATTGCGCACGAAACGCTCTAATGCTTCTTCATCATATTGTGGATTATGCCAAGGATCACTATCAAAATCGGGCATACCGGATATATGCGATGCAAACTGACGGATCGTAAGGTCTTTATAGCGGCTATCCACCAACACAAAATAAGGCACAATCTCAACCACTGGCTGATCAATATCCAGTTTTCCTTGTTCATGGAGTTGCATAAGGGCAGTGCCGACGAATGTTTTCGTCACCGATGCCATATGAAACAGGGAGGCATTGCTTTCCGGCTCACGGGAATACATATTTTTTACGCCGTAAGTGTTCTTATAAAGAACGTCATCTTTTGATACGACTGAAAACACGAAGCCCTGAATGTTTTTTTCAGCCATCATCTCTTCAATTATCGGATCAAAAACCGCCTTGAGTTCCACCTCGTCGGCGCTTGTTACGCCCGGCAAGATGGTTATCAGTGATAAAAAACTAAACAGAACTTTATTCATTGTCTGACCCCTATGCATGATCCCCTTACCATTTTTAGTACGAGCAGACACAATTTGCAATAAAATGTAAGTTGACGCGACTGCTATGATACGGTTTTATGGTTGAGATAAAAAATATATAAGGGAGAAACTCAAATGCCATCGTTCAAGAATATGGCCATAACCGCGAGCAGCATGGTTTTCGCCTGTTCTATTGCCACCGCGCAGGAGGTTCCGCCGCAGGAACTTCCTATGATCCACCAAATGGTTAAAGATGTCTCGGCAGACCGCATCGAAACAGATATTCGCAAACTGGTGAGCTTCGGCACTCGCCACACATTATCGGATACAAAGTCAGAGACCCGGGGCATCGGCGCGGCGCGGCGTTGGATCTTTGCGGAATTTGAGAAAATCAGTGCTGATTGTGGCGGCTGTCTCGAGGTTATGTATGTATCAGATACCGTAACCGGAAACCGTATCCCTGAACCGACAGAAGTGGTTAGTGTTGTTGCTATTCAGCGCGGCGAGCATGATCCGAACCGTTACGTTTCAATGTCAGGAGACATTGATAGCCGGATTTCCGATCCATTGAACGGTGTAGACGAAAGCCCGGGTGCAAATGACAATGCTTCAGGAATGGCCGGCGTTATTGAAGCCGCCCGTGTGCTCAGCAATTATAAATTCGCCGGCTCGATCATTTATATGGGGCTTTCCGGCGAAGAACAGGGGCTTTTTGGTGGACAAATCGTTGCTGCACACGCGCTTGAAAATAACTGGCGCATCAAAGCGGTCCTAAACAATGACATGATCGGAAATATTACCGGCATTAATGGTGTAACCAACAACACAACGGCGCGGGTATTTTCAGAAGGCACCCGCGATGTTGAAACAGAGGATGAAGCAAGAGAACGCCGCTTTGCTGGTGGTGAAGTCGATAGCCCGTCGCGAAATATTGCCCGCTTCGTTGACAGACAGGCCGATAAATACGTTCCAAACCTGGATGTGATGATGGTTTACCGACTTGACCGATTTGGCCGCGGCGGTCATCACCGCCCGTTTAATGCAGTTGGTATTCCCGGTGTGCGCATAATGGAAACAAACGAACATTATGACCGTCAGCATCAAGACATCCGCGTTGAAGACGGGCGCGCGTATGGTGACGTAATTGAAGGCGTCAATTTTGACTATGCGAGAAAGCTTACAGCGCTAAATATAACAGCGCTCGCTGAAATGGCCGCAGCACCGCCGTTCCCTGCCGATGTATCCTTAAAAGGCGCCGTTCGCGCGTCGGCAGTGATCAGCTGGGAAAAACCTGAAGGTGACATGGCGGAAAACCTTGCTGGATATAAAGTATACTGGCGTCTCACCGATAGCAATCAATGGACCTACAGCAAATATGTCGGTGATGTGGATACCTACACCTTTGAAAATCTGGTCATTGATAATTACTACTTCGGCGTTGCCGCCGTTGCCAAGAACGGCGCCGAAAGCCCAATCGTCTTCCCCGGTTCAATGGGATCATTTGGCGGGTATTAATTTAGAAAACATAATGGGGAAAAGGCCGGATCAGTTCCGGCTTTTTTTTGTCTGTAGCAGATAATAAATGACACCAAGTCCCAGATAAATGGCGGCACCCATGGTCCGGCCTTGACTGTCCTGAAACACCAGAAACAAAAAGGAGAGCGAGATGATAATTGAACCCCAACCCCAAAATCTGAGCCAGTTTTTGGATATTTTAAAGGCTGATCTTTGGTATTCGTCGCGGGCCTTCGCAAACACAAATAAAAGTGCCACACCGATAATCGCCTGATATATCAGGGTGATTGCCGATACCCAGACCGCATATTCCAT
>CAXBLS010000210.1:0-4497 GCA_963976585.1 uncultured Kordiimonadaceae bacterium | reverse complement strand
GCGGTCAGTAAACCTTTTCCGCGCACATCTCCGATAAAATCGTATTTATCCTTAAATTTCGCAAGACCGTCTATAAGAAGTACACCCATTTCACTGGTGTTTTCCATCAGGTTATTGGAATAAATCTCATCAATAACCGCGAGGCCAGCGGCGCAGGCGATTGGGTTTCCGGCGTAAGTGTAGCCATGTTGGAAACCGCCGCTATCAAGCACGGTTTCAACGATCTCATCGCGCGCTGTCATGGCGCCAAGCGGAATGTATCCGGCGCCAAAACCCTTGGCGGTGGCGATAATATCCGGATTAATGTTCCAATGTTCACAAGCAAGGAATTTTCCGGTGCGGCCGACGCCGGTCATCACTTCGTCGTAAATCAGCAAAACGCCGTACTGATCGCAGATATCCCTGATGCGCTTGTAATAACTGTCCGGCGCGACCAGCGCTCCGGTTGAGGCGCCGCCAACCGGTTCCATAATAAAGCCGAGGATATTTTCCGCGCCTTCTTCAAGGATTTTTTCCTCGAGCATGTCTGCATATTTTATTCCGCGGTCATGATCCGATAGATTATCACGGTCCAGATAGCATGTCGGTGCAGGGATATGGGGCATGTCCATGGTCATATCGCGAAATGGTGCGTTGAGCGGCTCGTAAGCGGTCAGGGCGAGTGCGCCAAGGGTCGCGCCGTGATAAGATGGACGCCGCGATATAATTTTTGAACGGCTATTTTCGCCCTTTGCATAAACATATTGGCGGGCGAGCTTTACTGCACTTTCCACGGCTTCTGATCCACCGGAAACAAAAAATACTTTATTATGACCTTCGGGACTAAGCTCTGCGACCTTTGCCGCAAGCATTTCTGAAGGCTCCGTTTCAAAATGAAGTCGGTAGCCAAAGGTTGATTTATCCATTTGCGCTTTGATGGCGGCAAGCACATTTGGATTACTGTGACCAATGTTGGAAACCATAGCTCCGCTTGAGCCATCAATATAGCGTTTGCCATCTTTGTCCCACATATAAATGCCCTCGGCGCGGTCAAGCATGGGGCGGCGGTCTCTGGTTTGATAAAAAAGATGTGATTTCATTATTATTTCAACTGGTTGACTATTTTATTTCTCAACTGCATTATGATTTAATCAACAATAAAAGAAATAAAAAAATGACAAAAAAAAGAAATATTATCATCACCTGTGCGGTGACCGGGTCAATTTATACCCCGACCATGAGCGATCATCTGCCCATTACTGGGTCAGAAATTGCAACGGCGTCCATTGAGGCGGCGGAGGCGGGTGCATCGATCATTCACCTTCACGCGAGAAATCCGGAGACCGGCCAGCCATCGGCAAAGGTCGAAGACTTTATGGGGTTTATCCCACAAATTCATCAGGCATCGGATTCGGTACTTAATATATCCACCGGTGGCAGCTCGCTTATGAGCCTTGATGAACGATTGGCACCAGCCCGTCATATTAAACCGGAAATGTGTTCCCTTAATATGGGGTCGATGAATTTCGGTATATTTACTTTGAAAAACAGATTTTCCGATTGGAAACATGACTGGGAACCAGCTCTGCTTGACGCTACCAAAAATACCACCTTTCAAAACACTTACGCGGATATTGAAAATATTCTAGAGGGACTTGGCGAACAAGACGGGGCCAAATTCGAATTTGAATGTTATGATATGGGTCATATTGAAACGCTTTCCTACTATTTGCGCGAAGGCAAAGTGAAAGCGCCGCTCTATGTCCAGTTTGTGCTTGGTGTGATGGGCGGTATGGGCGCAAGTCCCGAAAATCTGATGGCTATGAAGGGGGCGGCAGATCGGCTTCTTGGTCCTGAAAATTACCAATTTTCTGTGCTTGGCGCAGGGCTTCAGCAGATACCACTGGCGACAATGGCGGTGATATTAGGCGGCAATGCGCGTGTCGGGCTTGAAGACAGCCTGATTATGCCAGACAGAAGCCTCGCGCCGTCAAACGCAGAGCAGGTGCGAAAAATCAAAACCATTATTGAAGAACTTGGTCACGGCATTGCCGAACCCGATGAAGCACGCGAACGATTAGGTCTCAAGGGAAGGGACAAGATTAATGCCATCTAAAATGATTAAAACCGGGGAGGGATTGGTAACCAGTGATCTCTGTGATCAGATGGGGCATTTTACCACCCGCTGCTATACTGCGGCTTTTGATGAGGCGAGCTATGAACTTGTCAAAAACTGCGGTCTTCCTCTTGATGAGAGAAATGGCTTTGTTGATCTCGAGCTTAATATGAAGTTTCTTGCAGAAATCCGCGAAGGGGATCGGTTTTATATTAAAAGCGCGTTTATCAAGCTTGGGAATTCGTCATTTACAGCCATTCACCACATGCATAACACTGCCGATGATCGTCTTGTAGCCGAAGCAGAGGAAAAGGCCGTTGTATTTGACCTTGAGAAACGAAAGTCAAAATCGATGCCTGAGGATTTTAAGAAGCGGGCTGGTGAGTTTCTGGTCGATTAAAAAAAGAAGTTGTTTTTATCTTCTTTCCACATTTTATAATCGGCGACTTTGCCATTATCATTAAAGTCTGGCGAACAAAGTGTAAGCATCAACGGCATAAGGTCAGCGGGCGTATCAAGCGTACTTGCGTCTTCGCCGGGAACCGCGCGGGCACGCATGGCGGTTCGAAGAGCACCGGGATTTAAGATATTGACCCGAAGGTTCGACATTTCAATTTCCTGGGCATAGGTTTTAACCAGACATTCAAGAGCCGCTTTGCTGACCGCATAACCGCCCCAAAATGGACGCGGATCACGGGCAACATTTGACGAGCCGAGAAAAACCGCCCGCCCATTATCCGACGCACGCAAAAGCGGATCAAGGGATCTGATCAATCGGTAGTTGGCAGTTACGTTGATGTCCATTAGTTGGTGCCAGACTTTGGGCTTTAAGTGGCTGATCGGTGTGATGTCGCCTAGGGTCGCCGCATTGCCGATTAAAATATCAAGCTTACCGTATTTCTCGGCGATCACGCCGCCCAACCGGTCGAGGGCGTCATAATCAGTAATATCAAGAGGAACTAATGTCGTTTCACCGCCACCGGCAGCCTTAATGTCATCATCTAGGGCTTCCAGTGATCCTACGGTGCGGGCGATGGCGATCACATGCGCACCTTCAGCGGCCAGAGCTTTTGCAGTGGCATAACCAATGCCACGGGACGCACCAGTTACAACGGCAACATAATTTTTAAACATCATGGGTGATTATCCGTGAGAAGTGAGAATTGTTTATCATCATCCGACGCGTTATTATCGGTAAGCGGCGTTGGATATTCGCCACTAAAACAGGCATCGCAATATTGGGGGTTTTTTTTGTTACGGCCATCTTCACCAACAGCACGGTAAAGACCGTCAATGGAGATAAATTTAAGGCTGTCAGCACCGATATGTTCGGCCATATCTTCAATTGTCATGCGGCTGGCCAGCAATTTGTCCTTATTGGGTGTATCAACACCGTAAAAGCAAGGGTCAGTGGTTGGCGGGCTGGCGATGTACATATGGACTTCTTTTGCGCCAGCTTGACGGACCATATCAACGATTTTAACCGATGTGGTACCGCGTACGATACTGTCATCGACAAGGACAACAATTTTACCGTCAAGTTCACCGCGGTTAGCGTTATGCTTAAGCTTTACCCCAAGATGTCGGATGGTATCGGACGGTTCAATAAATGTCCGGCCCACATAATGGTTTCTGATAATACCAAGCTCAAACGGGATACCCGCTTCCTGTGCGTAGCCGATGGCGGCAGGAACACCGCTATCGGGGACCGGAACAACGAGGTCCGCATTAAGTTTACATTCCTTGGCCAGTTCCTTACCGATATTTTTACGTACTTTATAGATGCTGGTACCATTTGTAAGACTGTCGGGACGTGAGAAATAGACATGTTCAAATATGCATGGCCGTGGGTGAGACGCAGGAAACGGTTTAACGCTGCTCATACCGCTTTTGGTGACGGTGACCACCTCACCAGCTTCCACATCGCGAATATAGTCCGCGCCTATAATATCAAGAGCGCATGTTTCAGAGGCAAAGATATAGCCGTCGTGCGGGAGCTTTCCAATAACCAGAGGACGTACGCCGAGCGGGTCGCGGGCGCCTATCATGCAGTCTTCACTTAGGGCCACAAATGCAAACGCGCCTTCAATCCGGCGCATCGCATCAATGAATTTATCCTGTAAATTCGGGTATGTACTTGTGGCGATCAGATGAATGACCACTTCCGAATCTGATGTGGACTGGAAAATCGCACCTTTATCGACCAGTTGCTTCTTTAGGGTAAGTGCATTGGTTAGATTGCCGTTGTGGCAAACTGCAAATCCACCACCGGCAAGGTCCGCAAAAAGTGGCTGAACATTTCGAAGTCCAGCGCCACCCGACGTCGAATAACGCACATGACCAATAGCACTATTTCCCGGTAACGATTCTATCACTGGTTTGGTGTTAAAGTTATCGGCCAC
>CAXBLS010000209.1:0-4678 GCA_963976585.1 uncultured Kordiimonadaceae bacterium | reverse complement strand
TTGGCAATCGCTTCAAACGCACCATCAAGCTCATCAGCATCAGGGGCGTGGAAATATTTGCCGGTGTCTGTCGCACATCCTTCATAAAGATTTTTAAGGGTCGTGCTCGTCGCACCACTACCGAACGTAATCGTATAGATGGTAATGCCCATACCTTTCATTGCTGAACAAACATATGCAAGACGTTTATTGATCGCTGTACCAGTAGATGTTTGTCCCGTTTGGCCATCAAGGCGCCCTTCGTCACGCCGCCCGTAACCCGAATAATCACCATTATAAAAACCGTGAACCGCTGGGCCATTTGTCTCATCATCTTCATCATATACGCCATTACATTGTGGACAGTTTCCATCCCCGTCATCGTCGTAAGCGTCGCTATTATCATTGTTTCGATTACGATCGTCATAATAGGGGTGTTTGCCGCCGTCGTTTATGATCCAGTTTTGACCATCTGTCATGAGAACCGCAGCCTTGACCATTTTATCATCATCATACGCGATATCGTTAAAGAACGGTGATCCCGTATGCAACATGCGCCAACCCCATACCATACCAAGGTTCGCAATCGTACCACCACGGTTATATGAATAGTATAAACCGTCGATATAGGTCGTCAGGTCGGCTTTTGTTGTTGTGAAGTCAAGTACTGGTGCCGGACAGTTGATATTGGGTCCTGCATCATAACTACTTTCACCGCTACCACCTTCGCGCTGATAATCCGGTGCGGGCCAAACTTCACCATTGGGCCCTGTTAAATCTGATAAACTGTACAATTTCTTGTCGTAATGTGGGCGCCACAGAAACGGGACCCAATCTTCGTCTTCATGTTCCACTTTTACATCATAGGCATCGGCAGCACTTAATGTACTATTTGTGCGGCGCGCTTCAACACAACCATTCCATTTATCAAGGTCCGTTGGATGATAGGTATAACTCGCTGGCATAGTTGTAGTATCTATATAATCACTATCAAGCAAATGACCAACATTTACCGTGGTCACATATGGCACAATCGCGACTTGCAATTTATCATTGCTGGCATCATCACCAAAAAGGCTATCAACAAGCGTTGTCGCTGATGATTTAAGTGCTACCATCCTTACCGTACCACTATCCGATGTTCTCATCGAACCGGTGGCATCAAGCACCATTACAAGTTGAAGTCCGGTTTGCTTACTTGTTGTTTCAGCACTAGCCATAACGGACAAATCATCAAAACCGAACAGTCGCATGAAGACGGTTTCAACTGTACCCGACGTAGCCACATCAAGAGTTTTGGTCACCGTATCAACTTCGGTAATCACCAGCTCGCCAACCTGACCGCCGAGATAATCTGACTTAAAATTACTATCAAAGAACGCTTGTATTTCTGCATCTCTGGTAGCCGAATGAAATGATTTAGCGCCAGCCAGCGCCGCAGCATCAAGCGCACCAGATAGCTGAGCTCGGTAAAGATACGCCCGACCGAGATCTACACCCATACCAAGCAAACCAACGAGGACCATAGACGAAAGAGCCACCTGAATTAGGATGCTACCCTTTTGGTCTTTTTTTAACGAAAGAGCGAATTTTTTTAAATTTAGCATAATATAAATACATCCAAATCATAAAATCAATATCAGTTATGTAGGTAATTACTATATAATAAGCTTTATTAAGTATTCGCTAACGAATGGCTAAATTTAAGATAAAACTTTAGATGGATTTTTCTAAAATATTGCTACTAATCCGGCACTTCTTCCGTGGATAGCGGGATTTTACACGTCACTTTTGTTCCAAGTCCGTAACTACTTTCAACTTCTATTGTTCCCCCGTAAGCTTCAATCAATTTTTGACATATACTCAAACCTAATCCAGTGCCGTCCTGTGCTCGGTGTGCGTCTTCCTCTGCGCGGGAAAAAGGCTCCAATATTCTTGGTAGAAACTCTGCTTCAATACCAAAACCGTTATCCTCTACTGAAATCAGAAGGTTCTTATTTTCAAGCGCGCATTTGAGAATAACCTTTCCACCCTGGTTATTATATTTGATAGCATTTGAGAGTAAATTAATGATGATCTGCTTAATACCACGGTAATGGGCATAAACTTGATCAATGTCCTCTGCGATATCCTTCACCAAAGTCACTTCACCCTTGTCTGCTTCTGGCTTTAAAATTGTGAAACATTCTTCAGCCAGGTCATCCATATTGAAAGTTGATTTTTCCATGGGATTTCTGCGAGCCTCAATCGCCGATATATCAAGAATATCATTGATCAGGTCCAAAAGGTGAGAGCCGCTCGTATATATGTCACCAGCATATTCACCGTACTTTTCCGATCCCAATGGCCCCAGATACTGAGCTTTGATTAGTTCGCTAAATCCAAGTATCGCATTGAGTGGCGTACGAAATTCATGTGACATACTTGCAAGAAATTCCGATTTCGCTACATTCGCCCGTTCTGCGTCAACAAGCGCTTTTTGGAGATTTTCTTCCACAATTTTTTCTTCCGTGATATCGCGGACCATTGCATGAAGCCCTATTTTATCATCAACAAATATGCGTGTCAGCGTAACCTCCGCTGGAAACGGATCATTATTATCGACACGGGCGTGGGTCCAATAAAACCTATTGTACCCCTTTTCCAGCGCGATTTTCATCATTTCTTCAGCCTTGGAAAATGAATTTGATCCATCCGCTTGAAATTCAGGTGAAAACTTCGACGGATGCAAAAGTTCGAAATCTTCTTTTGATTTCGCTCTAAAAACTTCTACCGCAGCTTCATTGCAGTGAATAAATTTTTGCTCAATCATTAACCACATCGGATCTTCAGAAGTATCAAAAATCGATTGATACTTCTTTTCGCTTTCAAGCCGTTTGGCTTTCTGTCTCACCACTTCGCTTGCAAGTTCCGCAAGGTAGGTCGAACCGTAGCGGCGATATATATAGGTACCCAGACTAATTAGAAACACAAAGAATACAAAGGAAACAAGGCCATATTTTATGTAAGGCGCTCTAATTTCACTGATATCAACTCGCGCGGTGATGCCAATGTCCAATCCTTCAACATAAGCATATGCAATCAGAATATTACTGCCTTCAAAGCTCATAAACTGCGTCACCCCTGTTTGATGTTGAAGTGCAAGCGCCATCGGCCCTGGCGTTTCGCTGTTGAGCTCAATTGGCTCGGGAATATCTTTGCTATTTTCCTGTTTTAGCCGAAAGAAATAAATCTTGTTGTCAATCAACTTACCAGCAATAAATCTCCCGGTTTCGCCAAAATTTTCTAAGGTCCAGTTCCGATTAAGAACTATTGCTGCTTCTGCGTCGCTTTGCTGACCAAGTATATTTCCATCAGATACAAATTCCTTAATTCTCTGAACAGATATCTGATCCCCGTTCGACGCGATAATATTGAGCAAATCCACTTGCCCACGCACCAATTTATAGAGATCGTTTGACTGACGTTCATATTGAGTAGAATAAAGTTGAAAAATCACCAGTCCCGCCACCGACGTGGCGATCAAACTAATGATAAAAATCAACATCATAAATGGTATACGTTTTGTCATAGCAACAACATATCTTAAATGAATTAAATATTACTCAACAATTTCCATAACAATTATCTAAGAACTATACATAGTAGTAATGTAAATTCTTATTTTTGAGCTTCGTAGACACCACGAGCAACTGCTCTGGCCATTGTATCTGCCGCTGCGGAGCCAATTTCACTGAGCCAGCTGGACCGTGCCGGGCCTTCTGGAATTTCTTTGGTACCACCGGAGATACAGAATATTGTATCACCATCTGAAAGCGTATGAACCGGTCGAATAGCCCTTGCAAATCCATCATGCGCCATCATGGCAATTCGCTTACATTCAGCGGTCGTCAATTTTGCCGACGTTGCAATAACGCCAATGGTGGTGTTTGTTCCCGGTGTCATACCCCTGAGTTTGGCATCATCCGGTATTGGTTGCATGACTGGTTCCTGATCAGGATTTGCCTTTTGTCCGCCGATTTCGTCACCGTATGAAAATGGTTGCGCCCAGAATGTCTTACCGTCCGGCATATAGACACTCCCTACACTATTAACCGCAACCAGTGCACCGACTATCAATCCCTCTCCCAAGTCAAGGGAGGCTGACCCAAGACCACCTTCTTTATTGCCGGAACGCGCATCAAGTCCCGCGCCGTAATTACCAAGCGGGAAAGCGTCACCATTTCGTTTCTGAGCATCCGCAAGTGCGTCAATACCAAGATCATGGTATGGCGTGTTCATGTCCCAATCTTTGTCACCGCCATTGACCAGATCAAACAAGATAGCACCAACAACGATAGGAACCGCAGGCATACTTTCAGTGAACTTGAGGCCAACATTTTGTTTTGAAAGCACTTTCGCTACACCGTCACCAGCCGCGAGCCCAAACACACTACCGCCGGATAGAACTACCGCATCCGCGCGGCCCACAAGATTTTCCGGTGAAAGCACCTCAACATCACGAAGCCCTGGACCACCACCACGCACATCAACACCGCCTGTTACGGAACTGGGGCAATAAAGTACAGTCGTCCCGGTACGCACTCTCTGATCCTCAGCGTGTCCAACACTTATTCCTTCAACATCAGTGATTAAATTTTGTGATCCCGGTTTATACATGCTCTTCCCGATTATTATTTATTTTTATTAGTTTCCTATA
>CAXBLS010000208.1:0-4717 GCA_963976585.1 uncultured Kordiimonadaceae bacterium | reverse complement strand
CTGTTTCATCTTGAAAGGATGGAATGCCATAAATATATTCACGCAGTTCTTCGTCTGAAGTGCGTAGACCAAGATTGGCTGTTTCAACATCATATGCTTTACGTTCGACAAGTTTTGCAACCGCTTGCGAGCCGAGACCGATCTGAATTGCAAGTTCCTTAGTCAGGCTATCGCCAGCCTGTTGTTGAATAGCGAGATATTCACTTTCAAAGGCGCGCTCAAGATCATACGGGGTGAGTTTTTCATCTCCCACTTCGGCTATTTCACTCGAACCAAGAGTGCTTAGAGGATCACCGATCCCCCAAAGCGCAAAACTGACAATAAGGATGGCGAGAAGGCCGCCGGCAAACATGGATCCCATGCCTTTTCTAAAAAAGTCAAACATAAATAATTACCTGTATCATTGTAATTTTAGGAGCGTCATATCGCGCTCTTTCAATATAATTGCGGCATAATAGTAACCTCGCCCCCTAATCGCAACCATAAAAGCGTCTTAAATATAGGAATCCGTATAGAAAAATGTATTAATATCTGCTAGTCACTCTAATAACGATCAACAGGCAAGGATTAAACGCAATATGACGACCCCAAAAGCACTTGTTGCTGGAAACTGGAAAATGAACGGCCTTAAGGCCTCTGCTGCTGAAATTAGTAAATTAAATGATCTTGTGAGTGAAAATGGCGCTAACTGCGATGTGCTCATTTGTCCTCCTTTCACATTGATCAGCACCCTCATTCAATTGGAAGCGCAGAATGTGGCTATTGGTGCCCAAGACTGTCATATGAATATGAACGGCGCCCATACCGGCGATATATCCGCAGAAATGATTAAAGAGCTTGGGTGTAATCACATTATCGTTGGCCATTCAGAGCGACGTGCCGATCACGGTGAAACAAGTGAATGCGTAAATGCAAAAGCTGCGGCCGCACAGTCCGTTGGTGCGATCGCTATTATTTGTGTCGGCGAAACCATTGATGAGCGCGAAGCAGGTAAGGCCCTTGAGGTGGTGACATCACAGGTTAAAGCGTCAATCCCAAGTGACGCTACTGCAGAAAATACCATTATCGCTTATGAGCCTGTTTGGGCTATTGGCACGGGAAAAGTGCCAACCGCCGCGGATGTGGAAGAAGTGCATAAGGCCGTACGTGATGTCCTGACCGCGTGTTTTGGCAGTGCAGGCGCAGAAATTAACATTCTCTATGGAGGGTCGGTTAAGGCGTCCAATGCTTATGAGCTGATGTCGGTGGCCAATGTAAATGGCGCACTTGTTGGTGGGGCGAGCCTTAAAGCCGATGACTTTTTTGGTATAATTTCTGTATATGATCAAATTGACTAATTTTATACTAGCCATAGATCATTCATTAGGGTAAAAGCCTCTTGTATTTAACGTGAATCGCGCTATCTATACAAAGTGCGATAATTTATTAATGGATAGAGTAAGATAACATGGAAGAAGTCGTTCTTGTTATACATCTGATGTTGGCGGTTGCGCTGGTAATTACAGTGCTGCTCCAGCAGTCTGAAGGTGGTGGCCTTGGAATTGGCGGTGGTCAAGGTAGTATGATGACTGGTCGTACAGCAGCCAATCTGCTGACACGGCTGACAACAATTTTTGTTGGTTGCTTTTTTGTAACTAGTCTGGTTCTAGCCTGGATGGCACGAAATGAGGCGGTGAGCACATCAGTTCTCGACGGTCCAGCACCCGCCGCAGTGGAGCAACTAATTCCCGAAGCAGCGGAAGAAGAAACGACCCCTCAAGTACCAGTTTCAAATTAAGTTTTAGACGGCACCCCAGGGTGCCGTTTGTTTTAGAGTAAAAGATTTTTAGTTCGTATTTCTGGATTGTAAGCAACCAATGACACGTTATATTTTTATTACTGGTGGTGTGGTTTCCTCTTTAGGGAAGGGACTCCTCTCCGCAGCTCTTGGCGCCTTATTACAATCACGTGGATATTCCGTAAGACTTAGAAAGCTTGATCCATATCTCAATGTTGATCCGGGTACCATGTCGCCTTATCAACACGGCGAAGTTTTTGTCACCGATGACGGTGCGGAAACCGATCTTGATCTTGGTCATTATGAACGCTTTACTGGTGTTCCGGCCAGACAGTCCGATAACGTCACCACCGGACGCATTTATTCAGACATTATTGCAAAAGAACGTCGCGGTGATTATCTTGGCGCCACGGTGCAGGTGATCCCGCATGTGACCAATGCTATTAAGGAATTTGCCACATCAAACATTGATGAGGGAACCGACTTTATTCTTTGTGAAGTGGGCGGTACCATCGGTGATATCGAAAGCCTGCCGTTTCTTGAAGCGCTACGCCAACTTGGCAACGATATGCGCGGTCAATGCATTTATGTACATCTGACTTTGGTGCCTTACATCGCCGCAGCAGGTGAGCTTAAGACAAAACCCACACAGCATAGTGTTAAGGAACTTCGCAGTATCGGTATTCAGCCGGATGTGCTTGTTTGCCGCACTGAACATGAAATTCCTGATGATGAACGCCGCAAAATAGGTCTTTTCTGCAATGTGCCAGAGAGCGCGGTTATACAGGCGCTTGATGCTAAAAGTATTTATGAAGTACCTCTTAATTATCACGCAGAAGGGCTTGATATCGAGGTGCTTAAGGCCTTTGGAATTGATCCAAAAGAGCGCGCACCTGATCTTACGCGCTGGCTTGATGTATCCGATCACGTCAACGAGCCGGAAGGTGAAGTTACCATTGCTGTGGTTGGAAAATATGTCCAGCTCAAGGATGCTTATAAATCGCTTTCTGAAGCACTGGTCCACGGCGGCTTTGCCAACAATGTCAAAGTGAAGATCGAATGGATCGATGCCAAGGTGTTTGAAGATGATAACGCTATGACAGAACTTGAACATGTTGACGGCATATTGGTGCCGGGCGGCTTTGGTGAGCGCGGCGCAGAAGGTAAAATCGCGGCGGCGAAATTCGCCCGAGAGCGCAAAGTTCCTTACTTTGGAATTTGCTTTGGAATGCAGATGGCTTGCATTGAAGCAGCACGGAATATGGCGGCTATTGAGGACGCGAATTCAACAGAATTCGGTCCAACCGAAGCGCCGATTGTTGGTCTGATGACCGAATGGGAATTGGACGGCGTGATCCATAAACGCGGCGCAGGCGATGACAAAGGCGGCACCATGCGCCTCGGTGCTTATGAAGGGCATCTAACACCGGGTAGTCATGTGGCGGAAATTTATGGCCACGAAGTGATCCATGAACGTCACCGTCACCGCTATGAAGTTAACATCAATTACCGTGAGAAGCTTGAGGCCGCCGGCCTTAAATTTTCAGGACTTTCGCCCGATGGCACGTTACCGGAAATTGTGGAGATCGAAGACCATCCATGGTTTATTGGTGTACAGTTCCACCCTGAGTTAAAATCAAAACCATTTGATCCGCATCCGTTATTTGCTTCTTTCATTGAAGCAGCCCTGAACCAATCAAGACTTGTTTAAAAAAACCAGTCTAGTTTATAAAAACAGAGATATAAAATGACAGCTATTATCGATATTAAAGGCCGCGAAATCATTGATAGCCGCGGCAACCCAACTGTTGAAGTTGACGTCACCCTTGAAACCGGTGCTTTTGGCCGCGCGGCGGTGCCATCCGGCGCATCAACTGGTGCCCATGAAGCGGTGGAGCTTCGCGACGGTGGTAAGCGTTATATGGGTAAAGGGGTTGAGAAGGCCGTTGAGGCTGTAAATACCGAGATTTATGATGCACTAACGGGTATGGATGCTGAAGAACAAATTATTCTTGATAATGCCATGCGCGATCTTGATGGGACTGACAATAAATCTCGTCTTGGCGCAAATGCA
This sequence comes from uncultured Kordiimonadaceae bacterium, assembly GCA_963976585.1. Lineage (GTDB taxonomy): Bacteria > Pseudomonadota > Alphaproteobacteria > Sphingomonadales > Emcibacteraceae > Pseudemcibacter. The sequence continues at coordinate 866 of CAXBLS010000208.1, read as the reverse complement.
ATTTTGGGTGTGAGCCTTGCTGCTGCAAAAGCGGCCGCAGATGAGGCGGCAATGCCTTTATACAGTTATCTTGGCGGGCCAAACGCCCATATTCTTCCTGTACCAATGATGAATATTATTAATGGTGGTGAGCATGCAGATAACCCCATTGATATTCAGGAATTCATGATTATGCCGGTTTCTGCAGTGAATATTCGTGATGCAATACGTATGGGCGCGGAAATATTTCATACTTTAAAGAAAAAACTATCTGATGCCGGTCATAACACAGGTGTAGGTGATGAGGGGGGCTTTGCGCCAAACCTGAACGGTACCACCGAAGCACTTGATTTCATAATGCAGTCAATCGAAGCTGCCGGATATAAACCCGGCGAAGATATTATGTTGGCTCTTGATGCTGCGTCTTCTGAATTTTATAAAGATGGTAAATATGTGCTTGCCGGTGAAGGTAAATCATTATCAAGTGCTGAAATGGCAGATTATTACGTCAATCTCTGTAATAATTATCCAATTTTTTCCATAGAAGATGGAATGGATGAGGATGATTGGGACGGCTGGAAAATTCACACGGACACTTTGGGCAGCAAAGCGCAACTCGTTGGTGATGATTTGTTTGTAACAAATCCGAAGCGATTAAAAGACGGCATCGAACAAGGCGTCGCCAATTCCATATTGGTAAAAGTCAATCAAATCGGTACGTTAAGCGAAACATTCGACGCTGTTAATATGGCCCATAGAGCATCTTATACTTCGGTAATGTCACATAGAAGTGGTGAAACGGAGGATGCAACCATTGCTGACTTGGCAGTTGCTACAAACTGTGGACAAATCAAAACAGGTTCTTTGGCGCGCTCCGATCGGCTCCC
>CAXBLS010000207.1:0-4792 GCA_963976585.1 uncultured Kordiimonadaceae bacterium | reverse complement strand
GCTCCAATGTGCAGGAAGCAGCAAAAGGTGCGCAGGAAGTATCATCCTCCATTACGGACATTCTGTCCGCATCAACACAAACGGGTGAAGTCTGTAAGGACATCGCAACCGCGTCTGACCTGCTTGTATCGCTTGCAGATGGGCTTAATGTTGAAGTGAAGAAGATGCTTGAATAGAATTTTCTCTATAATTTTAAAAAGCGGGTTATGGTTATATAGCCCGCTTTTTTTATACAATCAGGCTTCCGCCCTGCGGTATGATGGCGCTTATACGGTTTAATCCGTCCTGATAATTGGCCAGTTGTGCCCTCAAGTGAGGCGGTACCGGGCCGTCAGATGATCTCAAAGCATCTTTTTTAAGCTTCTCTGCAATAGGATCGTAGGTGAGGGAGCGAAACGCCGTTTTAACAATGCCGAGAGCATAGTCGAGTTCTTGTGCAACGAAGCGTGCGTCCCTTTTGTCAAGAACGGAGAAACGGTCATCCAATTTGAAAGCGAATATCCCGCCGACTTTCTTTACATCATTTTCTTCGTCCTCGTTTAATGAAAAAAGTTCTTCTGTTGAAAGGATTAAAGTAGGATCAAGGCCGAGTTTTTTAAGAGCGTCCTGTTCCCCGCGACCAGCAATAAGTTCGATCCTGCCGCCGTCTTTACTGGCAATTCGGAGACTATTTCCGTAAATGTCAAGATCAGCACGCTCAAATTCCTCAATCTCCTCAATGCCGTTTCTTTCGTTTTGAATTTGTTTTAATTTTTCAGCGATGATGGCCTTGGCGTCAAACTCTACTTCCTCCGCGCTCTCTTTACTGGTACTGCTTCCTGAACTAAAAGAAACTGTGGCCTTCAAGAAACGGTAGGACGCTTGATTAATACGATTGGAAAGTGTTCGGTAGGTGTCGCCCGCTTTTATTTCAATTTTCTTTGAGATCAGGTCGTTGATCTTGACGTAAAAATAATCTCCTGGCCGTGCCGTAGTTTGCGTTTCTACAATCCTTTTTTCGTCATCTTCAAATTCCCCAATTGGAAGACCAAGTTTGCTAAGAACCGACGTGCCCAAAGTTGCAAATGCGATGCCAGTGGCTTCTCTATTTTCGGTCGAGTAACCAATTTGTCTTGTCCAATCCGTAGCACCCGTCGTGCCGTCCATTTTAACGGCAAAACTATCAGTTCCTCCTTGAAGTCCGTTTTCATCCACACCACCAGATGTTGTGCCAGTTAGATAAATCTTGCCTGCTGCCACCGTAAGTGCGCCATTTCTATCAGTATTATCGCTGCCAATGAATTTAGTCCAATCTGCACTGGCACTACCACCATTATCATCAAGCGCCAGAACGAAATTATCAAGTCCACCAATTGGTGCTGTAAGCTCCGTACCGCCGCCGGTCAGACTATTATTACTACTACCGGAAACATAAACCCGGTTTCCTTCAACAACCACTTTTCCGATCTCGCCCCCTGCGCCTAGATCGCCGAAATCATAAGACCAGAGCGAAGAGGAGAAATCATCCTTATCAAGCTTTTGTAAAATGATATTGCCATCTTCATGGGTTGCTACAATTATATTTCCATCGGCGGCAACTGCTATTCCTTGGCCATAATCATCAGTCGAAGCTCCGATTTCCACGTAATCTGATTGTGTGCCATTACTACCATCGATTTTTAACGCGAAGGCGTTATAACTGCCGGGGAGACTAGTACTTGATAGCTCGTGTGAATTTTGTTGTCCAGTGATGTAAATATCACCATTGCTGTCGGTGGTGATGGATGTTGCACCATCGGTCCCGTAAGTGTCATTTAAGTACATCCATTGCTGGGTGCCTACATTATTATACTTTATGACGAAACTATCCTGACCGCTAAAGATGCTGTCACTGATCGCAAGTGGATCGTTACTTTCACCTTTGGTTAGTTTATCAGCTTGGCCGGTGATGATTATATTGTCATCTGCATCAATTGTTAACGCGTATGCACTGGCTTCTCCTTGACTGCCAACAAGTCTGCTCCAGAGGAGTTTTCCGCTTGCGTCGTATTTGTTAAGAAATCCATCACCATTCTCTGATGTGTTAAGATGGTTTGCAAACCGTCCGTCAGTTCCGCCAACAGTATAATAATTACCATTGCTATCTGTGGCGATTGCATTTGTAGATGTCTTGGCGGCATCTAATAGTGGGTCTTCTGAACCTGGAATGGAACTTTGCTCAGGTACGAGCAACCGTTCACCACTGCTACTGTAAAGAGGTATGTGATACTCTTTACTTGCTGCTGCACTATCTAGGTCTGTTAATTTTGTTACGAACGATGTGGTTGGGACATCACCAGTAAGTTGTTTGGTCGCCAGATCCACTTCATCGACACTCCCCGTGATATAAAGGGCGGGTTCAGTATCGGCGGCGCTGAAACTCATGCTTTCACTGAAATCTGTTTTAATGCGCAGTCCAAATTTATCTGGTTCAATTTCTTGGGCAAAGAAGCGAGTGTTAAACAAGGGAATTTCTTCTCCTTCGTCATCGGTTGTTTTCGTTTCCTGAATTTTGTTGTTAATTCGCGCAACCAACGTTTCTAAGGTCCGTTCTTCCTCGAGTACAGGAACCGTGATATCAAAATTTTCCGTGGTTTCGGTAGTAACGCCGCTCGTAATTTTTTTACGTGTTATCGTTATTGTAAAGGTCTCGCCGCCGCTAAGTTTAGAAATAGGATCGTCAATCGCACCCTCATGGATGATAGGACCGATGAAATCATATTCTTTTTTGCCAAGTCCCGCCCGTGCGGTTACACCATTTTTCTTTTCGCCGTACAGAAGCGTTAGTTCATCAAATTTTTCTGTATGAATAAAGTCTTTTACTTGCGCCAAGCCGATTTGAAACTGTTTTTCAAGCGCTTCCATTTTACTATCGGAAGTTCGCGGATCACCTGCGTATTGTGCAATTGTTTTTAAATCTTTAAGCGCGTTATAGAGAGTAAACAGTCCCTTGCTGTCTATATCTAGATCCGCATTTCTGACCAAACTATCTAATCGATCAATAAATTCATCTTTTGCCTGGATTGATGTATAATCTTTCGTAAGTAACTTATATAAACCATTTGAAGATAAATTATCAGCAATTCGTTCATTAGTGATGGCCTGATCTTTATCCCACGGGGTCAGCGCATTATTCGTGCTTCCCAGTGATACATTGGATGGCACAGATGGAAGTGACAGCAAGGAATTGGTTTGTTGCCGCGAGGAGTAATAAGAACCAAGCAGGTCCGCGCCAAAATTAACAATCTGAAATGTACTTTCGTCCGACATATTATTTATCCATTGTTTATCTCTTGATTTATAAGCAATTATCGTGCCATCTCATACTCAGCGCTCCAATCATGATTTATTCTCACAAAACAAGGGATTATCCTGATAAAATCTCTCTCATATTGCACCATTTGCAATTTTACAGGGCAATAAATGCCTGCTATGTTGCGCGAACGTAGAAACAACTGCATCAATGAAAGCAGCGTCATGGAAGTCTTTGAAAGCAAACCTCCCTCATATTCACCTGAAGAACTTGCCACAATCGCCAATGAATATTTTGGTATAACAGGCACTATAAAGACATTGGTTAGTGAGCGGGATCAGAATGCCCGTATTGTTACGAATGATGGTGAGTATGTTCTTAAAATCGCCAACAGCGCTGAAGATCGGGAGTTTTTGGAATTTCAAAATGCTGTGCTCAATCATATCGCAGAAATTGATCCCACGCTTGCGGTTCCTGCCGTTATAAAGGGCAGGGATAATCAGGAAATATTTGAGCATAATGATAACAATATTAGGCTAATTACATTTCTAAAGGGGGATATCTTTGGTGACGCTGAAAAGCCATTGACGCTTTACGAAGATCTTGGTCGCTTTATGGGGCGTTTTTCAAATGCAATGCAGGGCTTCGGCCATCCCAAAGCCCACCAGCCAGATTTCCTGTGGAATATGGACGCGGCACCCCATTGCAAAAATTATATTTCTGATATCATCGAAGATGATGTTAAAGAACTGATCCAGTATTTTTTCGATCATTACGATAAGTTAGTTCTGCCGCGGCTCAAAAAAATTCGCTCTAGCGTTATTCATTCGGATGCCAACACATACAATCTGGTGGTGCGCGGCGATAAAATCAGTGGATTGATTGATTTTGGCGATATGCTTTTTGCGAAACAGGTCAACGAACTCGCGATCACACTTGGTTACGCGATGATGGATGTGGATGATTTTTACGCAGTTTCCCGTGCGTTGATTACCAGTTATACATCTGAATTCACCCTCACCGAAGAGGAACTAGAAGTGCTATTTGACCTCGCCTGTATGCGTCTGGTCATGAGCGTTTGCATATCTTCTAACCGGGTTAAAAAGGCAACAACCGATGAGCACCGGGAATATCTGCTGGTTACCCAGGCTCCCGCGATCAGAACTCTTAAAAAAGTTCGTGAAATTGGCCTTGGATTTCTTTCTGCCTTTGCCAGAAAAGCTGGTGGATACAGCGCAACAGCGTCACATGACGACCTTGTTTGTTCACTTGCGAATATTGATGTCGCTAATATGTTTGATTTTGACCTTCACAGCGAACCACGCGTTTTATTTGATAATAAAACCGGTGCGCCGGGAACAGAATTTATACAGGACGGCAATAAACATAAAGAATGGGTGAGTGATCATCTTGACCAAAACGAAGCCCGTTTCGGGATCGGTACCTACGGCGAAGATAGAACCTCATTTATATTCGATGGCTTTGAAGGGGTGGGAAGTCCGGATCCAAGAACAACCCACA
>CAXBLS010000206.1:0-4876 GCA_963976585.1 uncultured Kordiimonadaceae bacterium | reverse complement strand
CGCTGTTCCCACTCGGCGCCAAAAATACCAAATAGACCGAATATTGTTAGGCCATTTAAACCGTTGTCGAGGATGACAAAGCAAGACACCTTTTTAATTTGCTCAATAATTGATTTAAATCATTAAACTCAACAGTCCTTGGCGTTACCTTTGAATAATGATACGATGTTAATTAACAAGATAGGGTATATAATGATTCCGATCAGCTTAGAAAAAATAAAATTTATAATCTCAATAGCGCGGGAATACCGCGAAGGCTCTCTGGCGATGGTCAGCGAGGAACTCTCTGAACCTCATAAGTCAGACACTTACACCGAGCACAGTTTAGCTGGTATTGTAGAAGACTTTAGTTCAGAAGAGCATGCGCAAGATAGTGCTTACAACGAGCTTAAAGGTGCTATTGATACTTTGAATGATAGTGAGAGACATGGCCTCGTCGCCTTAATGTGGATTGGCCGCGGCACCTACGGTCCTGATGAACTAGAAAAAGCAATCGAAAATGCGCGATCTGCAGATAACAATCATACTGCAGAATATCTTATTGATACTCCGCTTTTGCCAGATTATCTCGAAGAAGGACTAACCCAATTAGCGGATGATTAAGCTTATTCAGGTTCAACGAGAAGCACAACACCGTCAGACCCGACAACCCTGACCGATGTGCCAACTTCACCTTCGAAGTCGCCACGGACCAGCCATAATGAATCGCCGACGCGAACCTTGCCTTCACCATTTATCAGAGGACGCTCAAGCTTGTATTTATTACCAACATACCTAGCACCACGGTCATTGAGATTTTCATCTTCGCTGACAATCGGGTGTTTACGCAAATATGTGCGGCCAGCATAGACGCTTATGATGCCGAGCACGGAAAAGATAACGAACTGCACTTCCCAACCAATAGAAGCATCAACAAACACCAACCCGCCAACAATGGCGCTGGCGATGGCGAGCCACATAAAAATCACCCCCGGGAGCGCCATTTCCAATCCGAGCAGAACCAGCGTCAACACAAACCAGAACCAGTGATTAAATTCAATACTCTCTAACATTTATAATCCTTTCTTGAACGTGGCTTGCTTAAGGTATGTGCTTGGTTTTATCGTCGCCTTTTATGTTCAAATTCTTGAGCATATCGGTCATACCGCCAAGGGCGCCAATAACACCGCTGGCCTCAAGTGGCATAAAGACTAGTTTCTCATTTTTTGAGTTTGCGAACTTGCCAAGCGTTTCAACATATTTTTGTGCGACAAAATAATTAATTGCCTGAGGATCACCATTGGCGATCGCCACCGACACCATATCGGTGGCTTTTGCTTCTGCTTCAGCTTCTCGTTCACGGGCTTCTGCATCACGGTAGGCAGCTTCACGGCGGCCTTCCGCCTCGAGGATAACAGATTGCTTTTCGCCTTCTGCACGCAAGATTTCTGCCGCTCTTTCACCTTCAGCATCCAAAATATTAGCCCGTTTCAGTCGCTCTGCTTTCATTTGCCTGGCCATGGCATCAACGATATCACGTGGTGGTTCAATGTCCTTAATTTCAATACGCGTTACTTTAACACCCCATGGTTGGGTCGCATCATCGACCACATCAAGGAGTTTTGCGTTGATCTGATCGCGAAGTGATAGAAGCTGGTCAAGGTCCATGGATCCCATAACAGTACGCAAGTTGGTCATGGTCAGATTAAGAATTGCCATATAGAGGTCATTCACTTCATAGCTGGCTTTGGCCGCGTCAATCACCTGAAAAAAGACCACACCATTTGCGGTGACCATGGCGTTATCCTTTGTGATCACTTCCTGAGACGGAATGTCGAGCACCTGTTCTTTCATATTAATTTTGGTACCAATTTTATCGAAAAAAGGAATAATTAAATGAAATCCAGGTGGCAATGTTTTTGTGTATCTTCCAAATCGTTCAACCGTGTAGTTGTAACCTTGCGCTACTGTTTTTACCCCTGCAAAAAACAAGTAAATAACCAATAGTACAAGCACAATAGCGAAGATATTAAATCCACCTATAATCATAATAAATTCCTTTTGTTTCAAATAGCCTATATAAAAATTACTAAAAAATAACCATCTTTGTATATGGGGATAAAACGATAAATTGCAAGACCCCCCTACTTACACAATCTATCCTTTTCTTCTCGTAAAATAGAGTATCACAAGACATAGGATAAAAGGTAGCGTTCGTTCAAAAAAATCGCCCGGCGCATCAGGTTGCAAGAAGAATATGATGGTCAGCACAAAGCCAATGACCATAGTTGGCAGAATAACGCGAGAGTTTATTTTTACGCCGGAAAGCCGCATGAAGACCACAGGACCAATGCTGGCCCCCAATGCATTCCACGCAAACAGAACGCGGGAAAAAATATCGCTTGGTAAATATATCGACGTTATCACCGCAAATACACAAAGTAACGCAATGACGATCCGCGACACAAATAGCCTGCTTTGTCCCTCATCCGCCTCCCCCATCAAATCGTGAGCAATTGATGACGCGGATACCAGAAGCTGACTATCCGCCGTTGAAAGTACAGCACTTAATACTGCAGCAACCATAATCCCGCCAAGAATGGCCGGTAGCAAACTGTCAGCAAGAACAAAGAAAATGTTTTCTGCATTGGAAATTTCATCGACCATAATTTTTCCACACATGCCAAGAATGATCATTCCTGTCATGCTGACCGCAAAACAACTTACGGCAATCACTTGAGCCATGCGCATTTTCTTACCGCTTTTCATCGACATAAAACGGGTGAGCAGGTGCGGTTGCCCCAAAGCGCCAAGGCCAATGGACATGCTCCCGACCACAAATCCTATTAGCATCAAACCCGTATTTGAATCGCTTATAGACAGCTGCTCTACCGTTGCAACCCCCTTATAGTTTTGCCAAAAATCCCCAAGACCACCTACCTCAATCAACGCTAATGTTGGAAGCAAGATGGACGCGATCATCATCAATGTACCCTGCAAGGTGTCCGTCAGACTCACCGCCCAAAATCCACCAAGCATGGTATAAGTCATGATCACAAGACCGCCAAGAAGGATGCTATTTGTAAGCGACAAATCAAAGGTAACCGCAAAGGTCCCCCCAGCCGCCTGAAGCTGAGCGGCCACATAAAACATGAAACAAAAAATAATGATCAAAGATGTAAAAATGCGAATGTACTTCTTTGTCGCCTCACTGCCTTCGAGAATAAGCACGTCCGTCACGGTGATTAATTTTTTCTCATGTGAAAGTTTCTGCAAACGCGGCGCCACCCAGACCCAGGAAAATCCATGCCCAAGAACAAGCCCAGGTACGACCCAAAGCGCAGATATACCCACAGCGTAACCAAGACCACTCAAGCCCAGCATAACCCACGCGGACGCTGAGCTTGCAACATAACTCATGGACGCAACAAATGGACCGAGCGTACGTCCGCCAATAAAGAAATCCGTATTGTCATGAGTTTTGCGACTTCCGAAATAGCCAAGCGTTATCAGCAATATGATATAGACAATTAACGTGAGAAGGATGATAAACTCTTTTGACATAATACCTCATATTCTCCTCTTATTCTGACGACTTTACATAATCTTTTCACTGATGACCAGCTATTGATATTTAGTTGATACGATTGAGCAATACAGCTTGACCCAGCTGACAGCAATATTTATGATACTCTGTTCCCGCTTTTGAAAAGCGGATTGTAGATTGATTGGACTGGTAATTTGGCTAAGCAAGGGTATTTAAGTGGACAATTACTTCTTTCCATGCCGGGTATGACTGACCCGCGCTTTGAGGGAACGGTAATATATATCTGTACCCATTCTGAAGAAGGCGCAATGGGCTTGGTTATCAACAAACCCTGTGAGAATATAGATTTTCCGGATTTACTGGAACAACTCAGCATTGATTGTGACACTAATACAGAATTGGATATTTCATTAAAAAACATACCTCTTCACGAAGGAGGGCCAGTTGAGTCTGGTCGCGGCTTTATTCTACATAGTGCCGATTATGTTCAGGAAACCACGCTGATCATTTCTGAAACTATTGCACTGACTGCGACAATAGATATCCTGACGGCTATTGCATGTGGAGAAGGCCCACAAGACTATCTTATTGCACTTGGTTTTTCCGGCTGGAGCCGCGGGCAACTTGAAAGTGAAATAATGAAAAACAGTTGGCTTTCCATTGAAGCCGACGAGGAACTGGTCTTCAGAACAGACCTTGAATTAAAACTACCCCGCGCCCTTGCCAAGCTTGGCGTTGACATCTCTATGCTTTCCTCGCAGTTTGGTACCGCATAGAGATACCCAAGAATGAATACCTACTGATTTTTCCAACCTATTGTTAATATTCATCACATCCCTTTGATTTTATTATAATATATCAATGCTGTGTTGCGTTATTGCCACAGTATTGTAAATTTACATCAATTTTTAGTTTATATGGGGGTTTTCACCTATAATTATTTGATTTCTTTTGAAAATTCGTTTAAACAGATTCGTAGTGGAATATGTAATAGGGAGACTTTAGACATCCACTGGAGGTTATTTTCTTAGGGATTTATGTCTAGGAAAATTAATCGGATGTCGTTTTCTGTTTTCATTTTTACTATATACACCAATTGATTAGGTGATTTTACTCTCTTTGAGAGTTGTTTGATCTTAGTCTCTCGTGGGGCCTTGTTTTAGTAATGATAAGGTCCTTGAATTTTAAAAACACAATCAGTTAAGTGTTCTCAACATTTAGCTTTTTGGGAGGAAATATTAGATATGAAAAAATTACTATTATTATCTGTTTCTTTGCCGTCACTTGTTATTGCTGATCTTGCATCTGCACAACAACAAGCTGGTCAAGATGACGATACAATCACAGTGG
>CAXBLS010000205.1:0-4913 GCA_963976585.1 uncultured Kordiimonadaceae bacterium | reverse complement strand
CTGCCCGTTCATATCCTGACCGCGAAGCTCATTCTTTAGATTGCGTACATAATTGGCCACGGTTGGACGAACTGCGGAATTTGCCACGGTTGTTAGCGCTCTCTCGTACTCTTGTTTTTCAGGAAGAATGTCAGAAGAAACAGATACCGGAATATCCGGCATTTCTTCTTTAACGATTGCCTCAACTTGTTTTTCATGAATATTATTGGCAAATGAGTTGATAAGGCAGACAGTCACCGCCTCCACATTTTCATCTCTTAAAACCTGAATTCGCTTGCGAAGGCCTTCTTCATCGAGCGCCTTCAGCACATTACCTTCTGAATCGAGGCGTTCACCTACTTCAATAGTACATTCAAGTGGCGCTAGCGGTTCCGGCTTATTCCAAATGATCCAGCCAGCGAGACCGCCCGGCACTAATGAGCGCGCCACATGAAGTACCTGACGATATCCATCGGTTACAATCAAACCAACACGAGCAAATTTTCCTTGCAGAACTGCGTTTGTCGCCACGGTCGTACCGTGCATAAAGAATGATAGATCGGACGGCTTTATACCGGCCATGTCACAAATTCTTTGCGTTCCACTGAGCACAGCCCGTGAAGGGTCATCAGGTGTAGACGGCACTTTACTTCGGTAAGTGCGTCCTGTTTCATCCTCTATCAGTAGCAAATCCGTGAAGGTCCCTCCCACATCTACGCCTAATCGATAATCCATATTCTATTCCTTGCTCTTCTTAGTTCTTAATTTATTGGCGGAAAGATGCCTGATTTTGCCACCTGTGCAGGTACAGACTTATTCAGGACGGTTTCCAGCCATAGTGATGTTTCAATAATTTTGTTAAGATCAACACCGGTTTCGATACCGCTACGATCCAGCATATAAACCAGATCGTCCGTTGAAATATTTCCTGTTGCGTGCGGTGCAAACGGGCAACCACCGATACCGCCAATACTGGCATCAAGCACTTCAACTCCAGCGTCGATAGCCGCGATCGCATTAGCAAAGCCGGTATTTCGACTGTTATGAAGATGACAGCGCAGCTTAATATCCGGCACTTCATTCTTGACCGCATTAATCACTTCGGTGATTTGTTTTGGAACTGCCACACCGATAGTATCAGCCAAGCCGATTTCCGATGGCCCGGCTTTTGCCACTTGTTTTGCAATATTCACCACTTGATCGGTCGAGACTTCACCTTCAAAAGGACATCCAAATGCAGCACCAATAATGATCTGCGCCTGCATATTCGCTGTGTGCGCGTCATCGGCCATTTGGTTCCATTGTTTTATGGTTTCTGCGACCTCGACACCTTGATTTCGTTTGTTGAAAGCTTCGGTCGCGACGACGGCGCAGCCAATTTCATCAAGCTCCAATGCCCGCGCCCTCTCGAACCCACGGTAATTGAGAACCAGCCCGGTATATCGCACATCATCATGTGCAGGTAGCATCCGCACTAGTTCTTCAGCGTCAGCCATTTGCGGAACGCGTTTAGGGTTCACAAAACTTGTCACTTCGATTCGGCGAAGTCCAGCGTCAATGGCCCGCGTGATCAACGCAAGCTTGTCAGCTGTTGCAACAAACTCTTTTTCGCTTTGTAATCCGTCCCTTGCAGACACTTCAACGATTTCGATATTGGTGGTCATCCGTCCTCATACTTGCATTTAATTTATTATTGAATTTATTCTATACAAGGATGGACTATAATGGCAAGATATTATATCATTATATCATTATTACTTTTAAACGTGGGATTATTAAAAAATGACTGACAAAAAAGATCGAAATTTTGACGGCCCATTAAACGGCGTCAGGGTCATCGAATTGGGACAATTGCTCGCTGGACCCTTTTGTGGGCAGCTACTCGCAGATTACGGTGCAGAAGTCATTAAAGTTGAGCAGCCGGGCGTTGGCGACCCCATGCGCGTATGGGGTCGTGAAAAATCCCACGGTAAATCATTATGGTGGCCAATCATTGCCAGAAATAAGAAATCTGTAACCCTAAATTTACGCACAGAAGAAGGTCAGCAGGTAATCCGTGATCTGGTGGCAAAGTCGGACATTCTACTTGAAAATTTCCGCCCTGGTACAATGGAACGTTGGGGGCTTGGCTATGAGGAGCTAAAAAAAATCAATCCCGGCTTGATTATGATACGGGTGTCTGGCTACGGCCAAGACGGCCCTTATTCCAAAAAAGCCGGGTACGGCGCCATTGGTGAAGCCATGGGCGGTATGCGTTACGTGGTTGGTGACCCATCAACACCACCAAGCCGAATGGGCATATCCATTGGTGACCATTTGGCCGCAACTTTCGCTTGCCTCGGCGCGCTGGCGGCGCTCCATCATAAAAACATGACTGGCGAAGGCCAAGTGATCGACAGTGCAATTTATGAAGCATGTCTTTCTATGATGGAAAGCCTGATCCCAGAATATACCGAAGGCGGTTACATCCGCGAACGGTCTGGCTCTATCCTACCCAAAATAGCACCGTCAAATATATATCCAACCAAAGATGAAAGTATGGTGCTTGTCGCCGCCAATCAAAACACTGTCTTTGCCCGTCTTGCAGAAGCGATGGAGCGACCGGAACTGGCTGAAGATCCAAAATATAAAACCCATGTCGCCCGCGGAGATAATCAGGATGAGCTGGACGATATGATCGGCGAATGGACAGCAACACTAACTGCTGACGAACTCCAAGCTAAACTTGATGAATATGGCATACCACAAGGCAAGATTTACCGTGCCCCGGATATGCTTGATGATCCACATTTCAAGGCGCGTGAAGCGATTCTGAAAATTGCTCATCCACAGTTTAAAAATCTACAAATGCAAAATGTTTTTCCAAAATTCTCAAAAACACCATCCACTGTGCGTTGGACCGGCCCTGAGCTGGGTGAGCATAATGATGAAATATATAAAGGCATCCTCGACATGAGTAATGCGGACATTGACGGCTTTAAAGAACGTGAGATCATATAATGAGCAAAAAAATCAATTTTCAACGGGCCAATTATGTGGTCACCAATCTTGAGCGCGCACTTAAACTGTACCGTGATGTTCTTGGATTTAAAGTAATTTTCAGCAAGGACGCCCCGGAAGATAGTTATTCATACGATGTGTTTGATATCGAACGTGGATCAGACATGGGATTTTGCGTCCTTGGCACCGATGATGAACCTAACTGTTTGGCACTTACTGAACTTCGAGGTGCCACACTTGATCCTGTCCCGAGCCCACGGCGGGCGGCTATCGTATTGAGGCTGGAGCATTTCGATGAAGCGGTCGATGGGGCCAAAGCACTTGGACTTAAAACATATAAAGAAGACAGGCTGGAGACCAACGACGGCCGAATTGGCAGGGAACTTGGTATCGTCGATTTTGACGGTAATCTAGTTGTGATCTATTGCATCTTGAGTGCAACAAAATAACAAAAAAACAGAGGGAAAAACAAATGTCAGAAGTTACCGAAGACGAGGAGAGCGGCGACTATCCGTCGAGCAGTTACGCCTGGTATGTGGTCGCGCTTTTAACAATTGGCTATATATTATCCTTCCTTGACCGAAATATTCTCGTTCTTCTTGTGGAACCCATCAAGGCGGATTTCAATCTTTCTGATACTCAAATTGGCCTGCTTATGGGTTTGGCATTCTCAATTTTTTATGCCACCATGGGAATACCTCTTGGATGGCTCGCCGATAATATGAAAAGAAGAACACTGGTCGCTATGGGTATGTTGGTTTGGTCCGCGGCAACTTGTCTTTCTGGTTATACGAAAAGTTTTCTCAGTCTTTTTACTGCCCGGGTGGCTATTGGCGCCGGTGAAGCGACCCTCTCCCCTTGCGCCATATCACTAATTTCAGACATGTTCCCTGAAGGAAAACGAGCAAAAGCAATCGCCGTTTATTCGTGCGCGCTTTCTATCGCTGCGGCCTTTTCATTTAAATTAGGCGCAGAAATTCTGTCCTGGGCAAACACAACTGATACATCAGAAATGTTCCTGATCGGCGGTCTAAAACCCTGGCAGATTGTGTTTGTTATCGTCGGCGCTCCCGGCGTTATCCTCAGCGCACTTATGATGCTGGTTCGTGAACCAAAAAGACAAATCAAAAAAGTCGAAGGCGAAAAACCAATAAAATTCAGCAGGGCTTTTTCTTATTATAAGGAAAATACCGGTGCGTTTCTTGGCCTCAGTTTACTGGTCGGCGTTATGACGATCATTGCCTATAGTCAGGGTTTTGTCGCAGCCATGTTTGAACGGACCTGGGGCTGGACCGCTTCCGAATTTGGTTCGAGGAACTCAATCGGTCTTCTTCTTTTCGGCCCACCAACCGTTCTTTTTTCAGGCTGGCTTATCGACCGGATGCATTCAAAAGGTGTAGAGGACGCCGCATGGAAAGTCTTTAAAGTTGGTTTCTGCCTCATGGTCCCGTTAAACACCATTTATCCGCTCATGCCAAATCCGTGGATTGCACTTTTTGTTTCCTTTTCCGGGATTATTGGCATCGCAACGGTAACAGCCGCAGGTGTTCCAGCGATCCTCAAAATTATACCAGGCAAAATTCGTGCCCAATCCATCGCTATGTACTACATGATCATAAGTCTATGCGGCCTTTTGCTTGGACCAACGACTGTTGGCATCATCAGTGACGCGTTTGGTGATCCGACGATGCTACGCTACGCGGTTGCTCTGGTACCCGCTGTGTTTGGCTCCATCGGCCTTCTCTGCCTGCCGATGATTAACCGCATTTATTTGAAACAGATCAAAAAAGAAATTACTCTCTAAAATTAGGAAAAACCAGATGACTTCAATTTTAAAACGTACCACCTTAATCGTAAGAGATATGGAAAAGTCCATTGAATTTTATAAGGGCGTACTTGGTATGACAAAATATTATGACAATCAAATCACCCTC
>CAXBLS010000204.1:0-5034 GCA_963976585.1 uncultured Kordiimonadaceae bacterium | reverse complement strand
AAAAGGCTTTCATCAACATATATGCGTTCGATGCCACAACAACATTGGCCACTGTTAAACATTGCGCCGTCAATTAATGTTTCGACAGCGGCGTCCAAATCCGCGTCGGCACGAACATAAGCGGGATCTTTACCACCAAGTTCAAGGCCGACGCCGACGAATGTTCCTGCTGCGGCGCCTTCAATTTGTTTGCCGCCGTTAACGGATCCTGTGAAATTAATGAAATCAAAGGCGCGCGCCTTTATCAGTTCAGCCGTTATTTCATGACTGGCGAATATGTTGGTAAATAAACCAGCCGGTAAACCCGCTTCTTCAAACGCTTGCGAAAATCTTTCACCCGCTAAAATGGTTTGCGTAGAATGCTTTAACACAACGGCGTTACCAGCGACAAGTGCTGGTACAATTGTATTTATCGCAGTAAGATAAGGATAATTCCACGGGGCTATAACCAGCACTACACCTAAGGGTTCTCTGGCAATATAGCGTTCGAATTGATCTGATTGCTCAATGTAATCGGGCGCAAGTGCGTCTGCAGCAATCGACGTCATATGTAAGGCGCGTTCTTTTACGCCGCCAATTTCCCCGCCGTAGCGAACAGGTCGACCCATCATATGGGCAAGTTCAACAACTATTTCATCATTCATATTTTCGAGCGCGGAAATGGCCTTTTCGACAGTGGTAATTCGCTCTTCTAAATTGGTAGCCGCCCAAGTTTTTTGCGCCACATGGGAATTATCAAGAAGCGTTTCAATTTCGACTTTTGATTGAAGCTCTCGTTCAGCATAAACGGAACCATCAATAGGCGAGATGCAGGATAGTTTTGACATTATTAGACTTTCTTTTTTTATACTAACCGCGTTCAAAACCGCGGCTTATTTCCCAATCGGTAACACGGCGATCATATTCTGATTGCTCGTGACGGGCAGCATGGACATAATGGTCGATAACATCATTACCAAAAGCACCACGTAACATTTTAGAATTATCAAGCACTTCGGTCGCAGCCCGTAAGGTTGTCGGTATCTCTTGTACATCGCTATTAGGCGCGTAGGCATCACCGACAAATTCCGCCTCTAACTCAAGCTTTTCTTCAATGCCTTTTATACCGGCGGCCAAAAGAGCGGCAAATGCCAGATACGGATTCAAATCAGAGCCACCAACACGGCATTCCATGCGGATACCCTTCGTTTCAGCGCCGCATAGTCGGTAACCAGCAGTACGGTTGTCAAGGCTCCATATCGCCTTTGTCGGCGCAAAAGTACCCGGGCAAAATCTTTTGTAGCTGTTAATGTTCGGAGCGAGAAAACAAGTCAGATCGGATGCATATTTAAGCAGTCCCGCCACATAATGACGCATTAGATCAGACATGCCATATTTGCCATTTTTATCAAAAAATAACGGTTTGCCTTCTAAACTCCATAGCGATTGATGGACATGGGACGAGCTGCCTGATGCTTGTTCATCCCATTTGGCCATAAAGGTGACTGATTTCCCTTGCGCCCAAGCTATTTCTTTGCAGGCATTTTTTATGATCGAATGATTATCAGCCGCCGCGAGTGCGTTGTCATATTTAACATTAATTTCTTCTTGTCCGGCGGCTGCTTCACCCTTTGAACATTCTACAGTAATCCCCGCACCAAAAAGACCGTTGCGGATGGCGCGCATAACGTCTTCTTCTTTAGTGGTTTGAAAAATATGGTAATCTTCATTGTAAGAACTAGCGGATTTTAAATCGCGGTAGCCCTTATTATGAGCCTCTTCAAAGCTGTCATTAAAAAGGAAGAATTCTAATTCCGACGCCATCATTGGCTTCATTCCCATTTCTTCCAGACGACTGACTTGCTTTTGCAGAATGGCGCGCGGTGAATGGGGTATGTTTTCGTGTGTTTTTGAATTAAGCACATCACATAAAACAATGGCTGTCCCTTCTAGCCACGGAGTAAGGCGAAGTGTGCTTAGATCAGGTTTCATAATATAATCACCATACCCCGCTTTCCAGCTGGTGGCTTTATAGCCTTGGACGGTTTCCATTTCCATGTCTGTCGCCAGAAGGTAATTACAGCTATGAGTTTCATCAATTGCACTGTCTAGAAAAAACTGTGCATGAAAGCGTTTACCCATCAACCTACCTTGCATATCTATTTGACAAACCAATATGGTATCAATTTTACCGCTGGTAATTAATTTTTCTAACTGGTCAAGTTCTAAGGTATTTGGCATGGTGAAAACTTCCGAATTTTTGGTTGCGGTGTTGTATTTCTGCTTTATTTGTAAACTTATATATCATCAATCGAATAAATGTTAGCTGCTAATATTAATTTAATGGGCCTTTGCTTTAAATTGCGAAATAACCTAGGTTATTTTTAATTAAAAGTTTACAAGGGGAAGCAAGACCGTCATGGCAACAGATAATAACGACAACAGAACTGGTAAGGATGGTCTTGGGGATGACTATTTTTCTGAACGTGAGCTACGCAAAGGGGCTGCGGGCTGGATACTGCTTGCGGGTCTTGGGGTTGCTTATGTGATCTCCGGCGACTATGCCGGTTGGAATTTTGGCTTGGCACAAGGCGGTTGGGGCGGCCTAGTCATTGCGACACTCTTAATGGCCGTCATGTACACGACAATGATTTTTTCGCTTGCAGAACTTTCAGCAACTATCCCAACAGCTGGCGGCGGTTATGGGTTTGCCCGCCGCGCTTTTGGACCGTTTGGAGGGTTTTTGACAGGGACGGCAATACTATTGGAATATGCAGTTGCGCCGGCGGCAATTGCTACCTTTATCAGCGCCTATCTGGACAGTCTAATCGGCATTTCTGGCTGGACAGTCTCGCTTGCTTTCTATGCGGTTTTTATTGGCGTCCATATATATGGTGTTGGCGAAGCCTTAAAGCTGATGTTTGTTGTCACTATTTTAGCGGTCATCGGTTTGCTGATTTTTATCGTCGCCATGATTCCGCATTTTGATGTTGCCAATCTTTTTGATATCCCTGTTGCGGGCGGAATAGGGGCGAGCAAATTTCTGCCCTTCGGAATAATCGGCATTTGGGCGGCGATTCCTTACGGTATGTGGTTCTTTCTCGCGGTGGAGGGATTACCGCTTGCGGCGGAGGAAACAGCAGATCCCGCGCGCAATATGCCAAAAGGCATGATTACGGCTATTTTGGTACTTTTGCTACTCGCGACATTGGTATTGGTGCTTGGTCCGGGCGGCGGTGGAGCGGCTAACCTCGCTGGTGCAGGCGATCCGCTCATTGCGGCGATGCGTTCGGAGTCAGCTTACGGCGGGCCAACTCTTACTGGGAAAATCATTAATATAGTGGGTTTATTTGGATTGATTGCGAGTTTCTTTTCGATAATATTTGGTTATTCTCGTCAAGTGTTTGCGCTTTCCCGCGCTGGATATTTGCCGCGGGTTCTTTCCCTGACTTCCAAGCGCAAAACTCCTTTCTTAGCGCTGCTAGTGCCAGGCACTCTGGGTTTTATTCTCTCGTTATATGTTGACGGTAATATGCTGATATTGGTGGCAGTATTTGGGGCCGCAATATCTTATGTATTAATGATGGCAGCCCACATTAAGCTCAGAATAAGTGAACCTGAAATGGAGCGCTCATACCTTACACCTGGCGGCATTCTTACATCGGGGACTGCTTTGGTTCTTGCGATTATAGCTTTAATCGCAGGGTTTCTTGTGGAACCAGCTGTGATTATCTATGCGGCCATATTTTATGTTCTAATGATGTCATATTTTCTTCTGTATAGTCGCCATCATCTTGTTGCACAAGCACCAGAAGAAGAATTTGAAGCCATTATAAAAGCAGAGGCTTTGTTGGACAATTGAGGATTTGAAGCGAATTAAAATTTAGCTCAAATATTCCCAATCTTGCTTAAAATGTATCTGTTATCTTACCAGTTGGAATATTTAAACTAGCTGGCGAGATTGGAGCTCACGACGTCTGCCTTGGTAGAACTATTGAGTGGTTGAAATATTCAAACAAAGTGAAGTTTTATTAAACAAATAGTGAAAATACAGGAAGATTTATCCAGCCTATTTCTTCAAACGGTAAGCTAGTTGTGGCCTACTTATTCCCAATATTCTTGCGGCCGCCGATAAATTTCCATCGGCCTTTTCAACGGCTGTTGCAATGATACTTTTTTCAATGTTTTCAAGTCCCACATTCTGATCAATAAGGCTCTCAATGATCATATCCATTGCTTGTGGCTCATTATGTGGATTGTCTGAATTAGAACCGGGAATGTTATTTAATAAGCCATCCTTGCTGATACAAAGAACTGGTATTGTTATTTCTTCACCAAAGGTAAATAGATGGCATAAATCAATCGCGCTATCGTTTGAAGCCAGAATAGTGCCTCGTTCAACCAGATTTTCCAATTCCCGAATATTTCCAGGCCAATCATAATTCAGGAATCCGTCAATGGCACGAGCTGTAAAGCCGGTAATTGTCTTTTTATGCCGGGTTCCATATTTCTTTATAAAGTGATTGATCAAAAGCGGTATATCGGCTTTGCGTTCTCTTAAGGGAGGGATGTGTATAGGGAAAACATTTAATCGAAAATAGAGGTCTTCGCGGAACCTGCCTTCTTTTACCTCCTGTTTTAAGTCTACGTTTGTCGCGGCGATAATCCTGATGTCGACATCAATGGTTTTTTTGCTGCCAATTCTGTCAATCTGGTGTTCTTGTATAACACGCAGTAATTTTCCCTGCGCTGACAAAGAGAGTGTCCCAATCTCATCAAGAAAAATTGTCCCCGTATCCGCGCGCTCAAATCTTCCGGCACGGGCAGTATCCGCTCCGGTGAAGGCTCCTTTTTCCACTCCAAATAATTCTGACTCGACCAGTCCTTCAGGTATAGCAGCGCAATTGACAGCCACATATGGAGCATCTCTGCGGTTACTTATTTGATGCAAAGTGCTTGCAAACATTTCTTTTCCGACACCTGATTCACCCAGAAACAAAACTGATGCATCGGTTTTAGATACTTTATCAAGCATGTGACAGGCTACATTAAATG
>CAXBLS010000203.1:0-5036 GCA_963976585.1 uncultured Kordiimonadaceae bacterium | reverse complement strand
CCGCGGAAATGGGAAAACCGCCCGCCATAGCCTTTGCCGCCGTCATCAAGTCCGGTTCTACGCCCGTATGTTCGGTCGCGAACATCTTACCCGTTCGTGCAAAACCCGTTTGAATTTCGTCGCAGATGAGCAAAATACCATGCTCATCACAAATTTTCCTAAGGGATTGCATAAAACTTGGCGATGCTTGGTAGAAACCACCCTCACCCTGCACCGGTTCAATTATAAGCGCGGCAACCCGGGATGGTTCAATATCCGATTTAAACAGCGCTTCAAGTGCGTCTAAGGACATCTCCTCTGTAATGCCATGATAGGAGATAGGAAACGGCACGTGGTAAACATCTGACGGAAATGGACCAAATCCCACTTTATAGGGCGCGACTTTACCAGTAAGAGCCATGCCCATCATTGTACGTCCATGAAAGGCACCTTTAAAAGCAACGATGCCGGAACGGCCCGTCGCCGCGCGGGCTATTTTAATCGCGTTTTCAACGGCTTCTGCACCGGTGGTCAGAAAAATACTTTTCTTCGGGGTATCACCTGGCGCAAGTTCATTGACTTTCTCTGCAAGTTCAATATAGCTCTCATAGGGATTAACTTGGAAACAAGTATGTGAAAAATTATCAATCTGCGCTTTTACTGCTTCGGTAATACGTGGATCACTATGCCCGGTATTGGTCACGGCGATGCCAGCAGCAAAATCGATGTATCTGTTGCCTTCGACGTCGATGATTTCAGCATTGTTTGCGCTTACGGCAAAACGTTGATGCATGGTTCCGATACCACGTGGAATAGCCGCCTCACGGCGCGCCCAAAGTTCTTTATTTGTAGTCATGAGTTTAGCCCTCCCATCAGGCAGTATTTAATTTCAATATAATCTTCTATACCGTATTTTGAACCTTCGCGGCCAATGCCAGATTCCTTAACACCACCAAACGGGGCTACTTCCGTGGAAATAATCCCTTCATTTATACCGACGATACCGTATTCGAGTGCTTCTGCAACCCGCCAAACCCGGCCAAGATCACGGCTGTAAAAATAGCACGCAAGACCGAAGGGCGTGTCATTGGCCATCGCGACCACTTCTTTTTCGTCTTTAAATTTGAATATCGTCGCAACAGGACCAAATATTTCCGCGTTGGCAATTTCCATATCCATCGTCACCCCAGTGATTAGCGTTGGTGCGTAGTAATTTTCACCCGCCTCATGCCGCGTTCCGCCGAGGGCGACTGTGGCACCGTCAGCTTTAGATGCTTCAACCAGTGAGGCGATTTTTTCCACGGCTGCTCCGTTGATAACAGGTCCGATCTCAACACCGTCGTCGACACCGTTGCCGATTTTAAGCGCGCTAATGGCGGTACCGAATTTTTCAACAAATTCATCATGGACATCTTCATGCACATAAAAACGGTTGGCACAAACACAAGTCTGTCCGGCATTGCGGTATTTGGAAACCATGGCACCAGCAACTGCGGCGTCAATATCAGCGTCATTAAAGACAATAAAAGGCGCATTGCCGCCAAGTTCCATGCTCACTTTTTTAACGGTGCTCGCCGATTGCTGCATCAGCAATTTGCCGATGGCGGTTGATCCGGTGAAAGTGATCTTGCGAATGGTTGGGTGAGTGGTAAATACCCCACCAATATCCGCTGGTTTAGTCGTGGTTATCACTTTCATCACATTTTCAGGAAGTCCGGCTTGCTTTGCCAGTGCTTCAAGTGCAAGCGCTGAAAGTGGTGTTGCTTCAGCAGGCTTTACCAATGCTGTGCAACCCGCGGCAAGCGCAGGACCCACTTTTCTAGTGATCATTGCCAATGGAAAATTCCATGGTGTTATTGCCGCAATAACGCCGATCGGCTGCTTTAGCGCAAGTATTCTTCTATCGGTCATGTGCGTTGGAATGACATCACCGTAGATGCGCTTACCTTCCTCTGCAAACCATTCAATGAATGATGCTGCGTAAGCCACCTCACCGCGGGCTTCAAAAAGTGGCTTACCACACTCAATCGTAATGAGATGCGCAAGCGCCTCAGTATTTTCGAGTATCAGCTCGTACCATTTTCGAAGGACAGCGCTTCTTTCTTTGGCGGTTTTTACTGACCATGTTTTAAAGGCCGCGTTTGCCAGCTCTACATGCTTCTCGGTTTCAGAAACACTATAATCTTTAACGATTGCGATTTTTTCGCCGTTGGCTGGATTTATGACGGTTAAACCATCTGAAAGACCAATATAGTCTTTCACTACATTTAATTTATATTCCATTTTAACTTCTCTACTTCTCTCTTACAGGAACGGTTAACGGTCCAAGGCTACTCAGGTAATCGCTTTCACCGGACATAAACAGTCCTGCATCCCTAAAACTTTTTAACGGTTGGCCAAGACCGAGTATGCCACGTTCACGGGTGCGACGTACACGGGCTAGGTCCACATCAATTAACATAATCTCTTCGCCGCGACCAGCACTATGAATGACATCTGCTTCCGGACCAACAAACTGTGATCTTCCCCATGCCTGCTCCCCGGTTCCATTGACATCGATCACATAACATTGGTTTTGCGCGGCGGTCGCACGAATGATGGAGAGCTCCACATCACGGTCCTGTGTATCGGTGAGCGTCGGATGAATAATCACCTCCACTCCTTCAAAAGCCATGGCGCGGCTGGTTTCGGGAAACCAAATATCGTAGCAAATGGAAATGCCAAAGCGGCCAACATCCGGCACGTCAAACACACAGATACTATCACCACCTTCAACATCTTTTTCGTAAGGATAAAATGGGTATATTTTGCTATATCGATTGACCACCTCACCCTCGGGATTGATCACTGGTGTCGTGTTATAAACCTTGCCGCCGCGCTTTTCATAAAGTGATCCGGGAATAAACCAGATACCCAATTCTTTGGCGAGGGTGCAAAGTCTTTCCTCGGTCCTTGACGGCAGTGTTTCGGCTTGACCGGGTACGGCGCCGCAAATGGCAAGCTCACTGGCCACCACCATCTGAACCCAAGGAAATCGGGCCAGAGTTTTTCTGGTTTTCTTGATCACCAGATCAAGATTATCAGTTGGAGCCAATGACAATTGTAGTCCCGCTATTGCAAAATTTGACATTTTTCTTAAACCTTTATTCTTGTATTTAGTATTTCTTTATCCAATAATTTCGCTGGTATGTAAGCGGCGATACCGCATAGAATAAGACTGATAATCGCCACATTGAGAATGAGTGTGAAATTGCCCTCTCCGACCAACAGCGCCGCAGCCATTGGCCCCGATGCCAGTCCCATTTTTGAAACAAAACCGGCAAGTGCGGCTGTTCTTCCCTGCTTATCAAATGCCGCACTAAGACCGAGCAAGTAGGGAATGAGAAACGCCCACATCACACCAGTAATGGCGTTAGCCAGAAAGTAAACGGTCGGGAATTCAGACCAATGAAACGCCGCTGTACCAGAAATGCTGATAATCAGGCCAATTGTAATGGGCAGCGCTCTGCCAAAGCGAATACCAAAAACATAAACCAGAACAGCCCCGCCGATAGCCACCCAATTGGCAATACTGACCATGGTGCTCATTGCATTTGTGGTTAGACCTTCATCTTTACCAAGTTCAAAAATATAATCGGCTACACCCATATTTGCGGCCTGGAAAAAAAAGATCGCGGCAAGTGCGATGACCAGAGGTTTGGTTAAAACATCCGCGAACTGACCAGCTTTTTTCACATCTTGATCAGTTTTTTCAACATGGTAATCAGCAATAAACGGCACCATCAACAGGGTCACAAAACTGAAGATGATCAATGCCCCAAAAACAACCCCGTGGCCCATAGTCTGGACAAGTCTGGGTACAATCATAATACCAATGCTACCGCAGGTATATTGAACGACGAGAAGCATACCGAAAACCCGGTCAGGCGTTCTTGTTCTTGCAATAACGCTAAAACCCGTACCAACCAAAAAACCGCCAACGGTGCCATGAAGAAAGCGAATAGCAATGAGCGCATTTCCATCATTTACGGTCATGGAAATCAAGTCAATGCTGATAATCAGCACCAGCACCACATATGCGACCTTACGCCACGGAAGTCTTCCCGCAGAAAATACCGCCAGAAGAGCCCCAAAAGCAGCGCCGTATTTGTTGGCCGCCGTCACATAGCCGGCCACTTCGCGGGATAATCCAAGACCATCGACAAAGGCAGACAGGAACGCACCACCAAGATTAACGTAAAACAGCCCTGCCGTTGAAAGAAACGAAAGCAAAATGGCGGCGATTAATCCTTCCGGTGCTGCTTTAATCATTGACTGCTCCTTCACATAAAGGAGAAATTTTATGAAGTTCGAAAAGCGCATTCAAAAAGGCATGGGTGCCACCGTCGCTGATTGAATAATAGCCCATTCTGGCTGACAATATAACGGCAGACAGTCCGCCAAAACCCGACATATGGGGCGCATAATGATCAACGGCACAGCCAAGTTTATTCTTTAAGTTATAAGCCCAGAAACCATTAGCGTACCCATAAATTTCATTTGCTGTCGGTCGTGTTGACTGCGCAGCATTCATCGCCGTCCTGAACATTTCATCAGCAAAAACCTTGGTCGGATCGAGATGTTCATTATAACCCCCGAGGAAAGTCATCAATTTTACAAGATCGTTTCGGTTTAATAACATTCCCCAACCTGTAAAAGGCTGCGCCTCGTCATCATAACTACGTCTTATCCATTTCGTGGATGCGCTAAGGCCAAGCGGCTCAAAAATGCTTTTGACAATTAAATCGTTGAAAAAATCACTTTCCTGTTGATGATGTTCTTTCCACAAAGCGCTCATGGCTGCACCGAGTATGTATGTGTCTGATGTGTGATAAACGAATGAGAATCCCGGTTTTTCCTGTCTGGGAAAATAGTTACATGAAAATTCTATTTTCTCACTGTGGGTCATACTTGTGAATAATTTTCTATATCCTACAGCAGCTTCATCGGCTACGGCGTCAATCGAATGATAATTGCCCGTTGTCATATTCAGAGCGTCAATAAATCTCACGTCATCC
>CAXBLS010000202.1:0-5065 GCA_963976585.1 uncultured Kordiimonadaceae bacterium | reverse complement strand
GGCAAAGTAACTCCAGACGATGTTGAAATTGTTGCCGCCGATAAAAGTCCCTACGGTGAACGGGACGATAAAACCATGGAGGCAATACGCTTATTTGCTCAGAAAGAAGGCTTAATTGCAGATCCGGTTTATGAAGGCAAAGCGATAAGGGGACTTCTTGAGCTTAATGAACAAGGTCGTTTTGAAAAAGGAAGCAAAATTTTATTAATGCATCTTGGTGGCAGCCCCGCAATTCACGCCTACGCAAATCAATTTGAACCCGTCAAACTATTGAAATTACCAATCTAATGATTTGGGCAATCGCTCTATCACGACTACCTGCCATTGGCAGATGCGAAGGTCGCAGCCCTTGTGACTACAGTGATATCGTATAAAGATGATGGTGCCGCTAGAGAGAATCGGACTCTCGGCCTCGTCATTACCAATGACGCGCTCTACCACTGAGCTATAGCGGCTTTCTAAACCAATTTGTTACCCGATTGTTACCCAAGATAGGGTTTGGAATCGAATCATCACGCATTTACAACCTTTTACATCAAATGATGTCACCCTTACCAATGACGCGCTCTACCACTGAGCTATAGCGGCGATGGGTAGATGTGGCTTTAAAGCCTTTAATTGGCGCGGAACATGCCATAACGTTCGCTTATCCGCAAGTCTATTTAGTATTTAATTGCGGTTTTTTTATTATCCCCTTAAAAAGGTCATAATGTTCGTTAAAAAGACTAATCAGACAAGATGACAAAAAACAATCAAAACTCTAAATCAGAGAAAAACAAAGAAAAATCAGATCGTTTATCAGACGCCCTTCGGGACAACCTGAAGCGGCGTAAGGCTCAGGCTAGAAAAACGACAAAAACTGAAAACAAGGAAGACTAACAATGGCAATAATGTCAGACAGATGGATTAGGGAAAAAGCACAGAACCACGGCATGATCGAACCGTTCGAAGATCGCCAAAAAAGAGATGGTGTCATCTCATACGGGCTCAGCTCCTATGGTTATGATGCCCGCGTGTCGGAAGAATTTAAAATCTTCACCGATGTAGACTCGGTCACTGTGGATCCCAAAGATTTTAACAGCAACAGCTTTGTTGACCGCCCCGGTGATGTTTGTATCATCCCGCCTAATTCATTTGCCCTTGCCCGCACAGTCGAATATTTCCGCATCCCGGAAGATGTTCTCGTGGTCTGCCTTGGAAAATCGACTTATGCCCGCTGCGGCATTATCGTCAACGTCACCCCGCTTGAGCCCGGTTGGGAAGGCCATGTGACGCTGGAATTTTCAAACACAACACCGCTGCCCGCGAAAATTTATGCCAACGAAGGCGCCTGCCAGTTCCTGTTCTTTGAAGGAAACGAGCCGTGCGAAGTTCCGTATAACAGTCGTGCCGGTAAATATATGGGTCAGACCGGCGTCACACTGCCTAAACTTTAGGCTCAAAACATTAGGGGTTTTTATTGGATAGAATAGCAATTACCGGCGGTTTCCGCCTTGAAGGAGAACTTCCGATCAGCGGCGCTAAAAACGCAGCTCTGCCACTTATGTGCGCGAGCCTGCTGACCAAAGAGCCGTTTATTCTTTCAAACCTGCCGCATCTCGCAGATATTCGCACATTGAAATTGTTGTTGGAAGGCCATGGTGTAACAGCCGAAGTGATAAACAGTGAAATGGCGGCAGAGCAAGGCCAGACCATCTCCTTTACCACACCAGCCATCACCAGCACCGTCGCCCCCTATGATATCGTCCGCAAGATGCGCGCCAGCATCCTTGTGCTCGGTCCCTTGCTCGCAAGAATGGGGGAAGCAACCGTATCGCTGCCCGGTGGATGCGCCATTGGTAACCGACCCATTGATCTTCATCTTAAAGGATTTGAAGAAATGGGCGCGACCATTGAGCTTGAGGAAGGTTACGTGCGCGCCGTCGCCCCAGGTGGGCGGCTTACCGGTGGGACGGTTCATTTTCCTATGGTATCCGTGGGTGCAACCGAAAACATTCTGATGGCCGCGACACTGGCGACTGGAACGACAACCATTGAAAATGCGGCCCGTGAGCCGGAAATTTCCGATTTGGCCAATTGCTTAAACGCCATGGGCGCCAAGATCAGCGGTATCGGCACCCGAACACTTGAAGTGATTGGGGTTGATAGTCTGCACGGCGCGCAGTACGCGGTTATGCCTGACCGCATCGAAGCCGGAAGTTACGCCGTTGCCGCCGCCATGACCCGCGGCGAGCTTGAGCTTAAAGGCAAAAACCTGATGGATGTGATGACGGGAACCGTCGGCGTGCTCCGCGAAGCCGGTCTTGAATTTCAGGAAACTGATAATGGTGTCATCGTTACCCTAGGTACTGATAAAGTAAAAGGTATTAATGTCACTACCCAGCCTTACCCGGGTTTTCCCACAGATATGCAGGCGCAGGTGATGGCGATGATGACCCTTTGCGACGGGGCGTCGGTCATCAATGAAACCATATTTGAAAACCGCTTCATGCATGTGCCGGAACTTTGCCGTATGGGCGCGGATATTACCGTACATGGCTCAACCGCCACCGTGCGCGGGGTTGATCATCTTTTGGGTGCGCCAGTGATGGCAACCGATCTTCGCGCGTCCATGTCACTTATTCTCGCCGGGTTGGTCGCGGATAGACAAACTTTTGTTAATCGCGTTTATCACCTTGATCGCGGCTATGAAAGGCTGGTAGAAAAGTTAAGCGCCGTCGGTGCAAAAATAATACGCGACGCCAATTTGGGGATTTAAAGGGGTTATTATGGCAAATGGCTTAAAATTAAAGGCGCAGGATAAAGACGACCTAACGATTATTTCCGCCTATTTACAGGATGCCGTCACCATAGTTGCCGATTTTAACTTTGATGCCAGCAGCCGGATTTTTGCCGTCATGCTCAACCGCTATTTATGGGAAGAGCATAAAATCATCACCGGCAAGGACGGCAAGCGAAACTGCCACCGCATTCGCACCGGTTGCCATTTCGAAAATGTCATCCGCGTCAGTAGTCAAAACTTTAATCATAAAGACAAGCAACGCCCGCTTGAACTGCTGGCGATTGAGTCCGAGGCGCTTGATAATGACAATATCGCCATTGATTTTATTTTTGCCGGCGATGAAGTGATCCGCCTTGAAGCGGAGCTGATCGAAGCAAGCATGCGAGACATAGGCGACCCCTACCCTGCCGCCTGCCATCCCAAACATGAAGTTCTGGATGGTTTAAAGGATTGAGCATGCCACCCTTTCATTACAGCTTTAAAATGAAAGATCATAGCAGCACGCGCCATTTTTACTGCGACATTCTTGGCTGCACCGAAGGACGATCCAATGAAACCTGGCTTGATTTTGATTTCTTTGGTCATCAGGTTACCGCGCATTTATCAGATATTTTTCCGGAACTTGATTACTGCGGGTTGGTCGACGGCGTCGCTGTTCCGATCCCACACTTTGGTGCCGTACTTTCACTTGATAACTATATGAAAGTTAAAGAAAACCTCGAGAAAAATGATTATCCATTTGTAGTAAAACCCTACATACGCTACCCGGGCGAAAAAGAACAACAACACACGCTTTTCATCCTCGATCCGTCCGGAAATCCGCTCGAATTTAAAAGTTACAGTGGCGTGGAAGAAGATTTTATTTAAAAAACCTCCATCTTTAGATCACATGTAACATAATAAAACTAGCCATTTCTGCTACATTTCGCTAAAAGAGCGCATAATATTTAACTGATCATCAGGAATAAGATAGTGACCACGAACGAACCGATGATAATGGCGCTCCCGAAGGGGCGTATCCTCAAAGAAGTGATGCCGATCATGCGCGCGGCAGGGATTGAGCCGGAAGCGGATTTTGATAACCCAGAATCGCGCAAGCTTACGTTTGATACCAATATACCGGGCCTTAAAATCATCCGCGTACGCAGTTTTGATGTGGCGACCTTTGTTGCCTTCGGCGCCGCCCATCTGGGTGTCGCCGGTAATGATGTGCTGCTGGAATTTGATTATCCGGAAATTTATGCGCCCCTTGATCTTGATATCGGCCATTGCCGCATATCGGTCGCCGAACTGGTGGAAATGAGCAAGACCGATGACCCAAGCCGTTGGAGCCATGTTCGCGTCGCCACTAAATATCCCAATTTAACGGCAAAATATTTTGCCAAGCGCGGTGTTCAGGCGGAATGTATCAAGCTTAACGGTGCCATGGAACTAGCACCAAGCCTTGGGCTATGCCGCCGCATTGTTGATCTGGTCAGCACAGGTGCGACCTTGAAAGCAAATGGGCTTGTGGAAGTGGAAAAAATCCTTGATATCACGTCGCGCTTTATCGTCAACCGCACTGCCTTTAAAACCCGCAGCGGTGAAATTGGCCCGATCCTTGAGCGGGTGAGAGAAGCGGTCGATGGTTAAACGCCTTAACAGCAGCGACGGGAATTTCGAACAGGACTTTAATGACCTGCTCCTAAAAAACCGTGACACGGAAAATGATGTGTCGGGCGTGGTTAAGGACATCCTGCGCGATGTAAAAGCGCGCGGTGATCAGGCGCTGTTTGAGTATACAGAAAAATTTGATGGGCTTTCACTTACCGCAGATACCATGCGCGTCAGCGAGCAGGAAATAGAGGACGCACTCAAAGCCTGCGCCGATGATACATTGGACGCATTAAAGCTTGCCGCGCAACGCATCACCGACTTTCACATTCGCCATATCCCGGAAAATGACCAGATGACCGACGACGCAGGCGTAAAGCTTGGCGTGCGTTGGAACGCGGTTGAAGCCGCCGGTATATATGTCCCCGGCGGGAAAGCCGCATACCCGTCATCGGTGCTTATGAACGCTGTCCCCGCCGTTGCCGCCGGTGTTGAGCGCATTATTATGGTGGTACCATCACCCAAGGGATACTTGAACCCGTTGGTGCTTGCCGCGGCGCATATTTCCGGCATCACCGAAATTTATAGAATTGGTGGCGCACAAGCGGTTGCTGCGCTTGCGTACGGAACCGAAACTATTAAAGCTGTCGATATTATCGCCGGACCGGGCAACGCCTATGTGGCCGCCGC
>CAXBLS010000201.1:0-5109 GCA_963976585.1 uncultured Kordiimonadaceae bacterium | reverse complement strand
CAGTCATCTTTAAATACACAGGATGACGGCGTTTGGGAAGGCGGTGTTAGCCCTGGTGAGAATTGCATAGATGCGCCGGTAAATATAAATGGCAATGCGGCATGGCTACTAAATTCCCTTGGTTGGAACTTTAAAATATTGGTTTTTGTGGATGAGGATGGATTGTCATCTGCGCAAAAAAGTGATTTGGAACGGTTGTCAGAAGGTGAAATACCTATAGAAAGTATAATTGTTGGTGCCGGGGGGCTTGAAGATACGCGGGGCTTAGTCGCCGAAAGATATAATGCACTAGCAGGTGATGTATATTTAATTCGCCCAGATCAATATGTTGCGGCAAGATGGCATGATTTTGATTTTAAGAAAATTGAGAATGCCGTAAGAACTGCTGTTGGATTGAAATGAGGATGAGATGACAAAGACTTTAATTACCGCACCGAATATTTCTGACCATGACGATGTATATCAACTGATAATTGATATGCACAGAGGCATGACCGATGAAGAAAGTCAAAGCGCTAATGCGAAACTTATTCTGACACTCGTTAATCATATCGGCGATATCAACTTAATCAGAGAAGCGACAGATATAGCCCGTGAAAGCATTTTGGCTTGGCGAGACAAAGAATAGCTATTTCATGGGGGCTAAGAAGTCATGCGGTCTTTAGCTGCAAGTGGCTACAATACTAATCCTTTTTAGCCAACGAGGTTGGTGAGTTTAACCAATTATTTAATTGACTAACCGGACGGTTAATGATTAATTCAGGGCAAATAAACCAAAACGTTCAAAAGCTGTTGATTGCGGCGGATGACAAAAAATATACTAGGTGAGAAAATATGAAGTTACAAAGTTATGGGCAAGGCGAGTGGTTTACTTCAAAGTCCGAGGGAACAGAGGTAAAAGACGCCTCAACAGGTAGCACAGTCGCGCAGGTATCAAGTGAAGGTTTGAATTTCAAAGGAATGCTGGAATACGGACGGAAAGTCGGTGGGCCAGTTTTGCGTAAAATGACCTTTCATGAGAGAGCAATAATGCTTAAGGAAGTGGGGATTGCCTTAGGTAAGTTCAAGGATGAACTTTATGTGACTTCCTATCAAACCGGGGCAACAAAAACAGATACATGGATTGATGTGGATGGGGGGATATCCACCTTTTTTGTTTATTCCTCAAAGGGGCGTCGTGAACTTCCAAATCAGCCTTGGCACATTGATGGAAATGTAGAAAACCTATCTCGTAAGGGCACGTTCTTAGGACAGCATATCATGGTGCCTCGGCGGGGTGTTGCCGTGCATATTAATTCGTTTAACTTCCCCGTATGGGGTATGATGGAAAAGCTCGCCCCTACTTTTCTAGCTGGTATGCCAGCTATTATTAAGCCGGCGTCCGCAACAGCGCATTTAACTGAGCAGGCGGTTCGATATATAATTGATAGTGGTATTTTACCCGATGGTGCTTTGCAATTGATAAGTGGCCGAACCGGTGATCTATTTGATCATTTAACATGTCAGGATATTGTAACATTCACTGGGTCGGCAAGCACCGCACATTATTTGCAGAAACACCCTAACCTAACTGAGAACTCTATTCCCTTTGTGGCAGAATGCGATAGCTTGAATGCGTCAATTTTAGGAATAGATGTTCAAGTAGGTGCGGCTGAATTTGATCTCTTTGTTAAAGAAGTTGTGCGCGAGATGACGGTGAAGGCCGGTCAAAAATGTACGGCAATTCGCCGTATTGTTGTTCCGCGCCCATTGGTGGAGGAAATCAAGGAAGCTCTTATTAATCGTCTGAGTAAGGTCGTCGTTGGTGATCCGCGAGCAGAAGACGTTCGTATGGGACCTCTTGCTAGTTTAGAACAGCGTCAAGAAGTCATTGATCGGATCAATGATCTGAGTAAACATTGTGAAGTGGTTTTGGATGGGACTGAAGAATTTGACGTGGTTGGGGGGGATTACAAGGCAGGAGCCTTTATCAAGCCAACTCTTTTATATTGTGATAAGCCACTGGAAACAAAAGCCGTTCACACTATTGAGGCTTTTGGGCCCGTTTCCACAATACTGCCATATGACACAACCGATGAAGCAATTGAACTGGCTAATATGGGCGAAGGAAGTTTGGTTGCTTCCTTGTTTACATTTGATCCTGAAATCGTGAGTGATGTCGTGATGGGCGTTGCAGCCTATCATGGACGCTTGGTTGTGATTGACCGGACAAGCGCAGGAGAGAGCACAGGGCATGGTTCTCCGTTACCGCATATGAAACATGGTGGGCCTGGTCGCGCTGGTGGTGGTGAAGAACAAGGCGGCATCCGTGCCGTGAAACATTATCTTCAACGTGTGGCAATTCAAGGATCGCCGGATGTTATCACTAAGGTAACAAATCGTTGGGCACCCGGTGGTACAGAACTAGAAATGGATGAACACCCTTTCCGCAAAAGCTTTGATGATATTAAAATTGGCGACACACTTCACACGAAATCACGTATAGTTACGCTTGAAGACGTAGAACATTTTGCACATTTCACTGGTGATACATTCTATGCCCATATGGATGAAGAAGCGGCAACGGCCAATCCAATATTTGGTGCAAGGGTGGCTCATGGTTATCTGTTGTTATCTTTTGCAGCTGGTTTGTTTGTCGATCCTGCGCCGGGGCCTGTATTGGCAAATGTGGGCTTGAATGACCTAAATTTTACCAAGCCCGTTTACCCAGGTGATACAATCAAAGTTAGGTTGGTATGTAAACAGCGCACCGCCCGTATGAACGAAGATTTTGGTGAGGTACGTTGGGATGTTACGGTTACAAATCAAAATGATGAGGAATGTGCAAATTACGAACTTTTAACTCATAATGAACGCATTCAATAATATTCTCTTGGCAAGAATAGCAAAAAAGGCCCCTCGATATTCTGAGGGGCCTTTTTGATTTTAGCTGTTTTCTTTTAGCCAGCTCGAAGCTGTCCACCACCGAGGGCCGGCGATCTTAGCAAAAGTATCCATGGCCTTAATAACATTACTGTACCCTATTGTTTGTGCATATTTCATTGGTCCACCGCGCCAGCGAGGGAAGCCGTACCCGTTACAAAAGACAACATCAATGTCAGAGGCACGCTGGGCAATTCCTTCGGCTAAAATATTTGCTCCCTCATTTACAACGGCATAAATACAGCGCTCTACAATTTCATTGTTGCTGATTTCGCGTCTAGTGATTTTTAGCTCTTCGGCTGTATCGATAATCAATTGCTCGACCATAGGGTCGGGGCTGCCTTGGCGAGCTCCATTTGGGTAGGTATAAAACCCGGCTCCAGTTTTCTGCCCTTTGCGGTCCATCTCAACCAGCTTGCTATGTACTTTAAAGGCTTTTACTTCATATTGGCTTTCGTCAAGGGTTTGTCGCATGAAATATCCAATATCAAGACCGGAAAGGTCGCCGACTGCGCAAGGGCCCATTGGCATGCCAAAGTCTGTCATTGCTTTGTCTATCTGCGATGGTGTCGCGCCTTCCAAAAGTAATAGTCCGGCTTCGCGCTGGTATCCTTGATACATACGGTTGCCAATAAAACCATGACAAACGCCCGAAACCACACCAATTTTTCCAATTTTCTTAGTCAGCATTAGCGCTGTTTGCACAACATCTTTTGCAGTTTTATCGCAGCGGACGATCTCCAGTAATTTCATGATATTGGCTGGACTAAAGAAGTGCAGACCTAAAACATCTTCAGGGCGGTTTGTAAAGTTTGCTATGGTATTAACATCCAAATAGCTTGTATTACTGGCTAGAATGCACCCTTTTTTGGTGACGCGGTCTAATTCTTTGAAAATGATTTCTTTCACTTCTATTTTTTCAAAGGCAGCTTCAATCACCAGATCAACATCCGATAGGTCATTATAACTTGTGGTTCCTTTGATTGAATTTATGCGGGTCTCTCTTGTCGCTGTGTCAATACGCCCTTTTTTTACGCTCGCATCATAAGTTTTTTCTATGCGCGCAAGTCCTGCTGCTAGAGCATCGGGATTGATTTCTAACAAGGTGACGTCAAAACCGGCGTCAGCAAAGCACATTGCGATACCACCACCCATAGTTCCTGCACCGATAATGGCTACTTTTTTAACATCCCTGGCAACAACAGATTTATCAATGTCATCGACTTTTAAGCTTGTACGTTCAGCGAAAAACATATGACGTAGAGCTACGGATTGGGTTGAAGCCCGACATTGTTCAAACAATTTTCTTTCCTGCTGGATGCCGTTCTCAAAAGATAAGGTTGTTGCAAATTCAACAGCATTAACGATCGCCTGAGGCGCTTCAAAACCTTTACGCTTTTTGGCAAGCTCCTGCCGTTTTTCATTGAAGAAATCAGCCGCAACAGGAGGAACACGTAAATTGCTTAGACGCTTGTTTTCTATAGAAATTATAGCTTTTGATCTTATAAAATTGATGGCGTCAGATAATAATTCAGTGTTACTTACTGCATCTAATATACCCAATTTTTGTGCCTTCTGAGCATTAATCGGTTGGCCGCTGGTCATGATATCTAGTGCAGCTTCGGCGCCGATTAACCGTGGCAAGCGTTGGGTGCCACCAGCACCAGGGAGAAGGCCTAAATTTACTTCAGGCAGTCCGACTTTAGCGTCCTTGTGGGCGATTCGATAATGTGCTCCAAGTGCAATTTCAAAACCACCGCCCAATGCGTGCCCGTGTATGGCAGCGACAACGGGCTTTGAACATTGTTCAATAACGTTCACCACATTAGGTAAGTGGGGCTCAAGAGGCGGTTTACCAAATTCCTTTATATCGGCACCAGCCATAAAAGTTCGCCCCGCACAGTGAATGATGATAGCATCTATTTTGTCAGTGTTTTCGGCCAATTTAATATTATCCACGATGCCTTGACGAACATTTTGACTGATAGCATTAACGGGTGGATTGTCTATTGTAATAATGGCAATGTTGCCGTTTAATTCTAGACTAACTGTTGACATGGGAGGGCTCCATTTTGTTTTAATCAATCATGGCGTCACCATAAATGAAAAATTATTCTGAGATAGTCTTTATATTGTCCGTCGTCGAATGATTTGAGACTTATTTAGTTTATTTTATAAGGAGGCTTT
>CAXBLS010000200.1:0-5187 GCA_963976585.1 uncultured Kordiimonadaceae bacterium | reverse complement strand
TGTGATCTGCGCCAAAGTCGCGCGCTACGCCGAACGCACACATCATCCGGACCGTCTTACCGTACCGCTCAAGCGCACGGGTCCAAAAGGATCGGGTGAATTCAAAGAAATATCTTGGGATGAGGCTCTTGATACAGTTGCAACTGCCTTTCAGGACGCTACAGAAACACATGGTCCAGAAACCGTGTGGCCATATATGTACGGTGGTACCATGGGATTATTACAAGGCGGTAGCATGGAAAGGCTTCGCCATGAGATGGGCTATAGCAATATGCGTTCCACCACGTGCGGTGGCCTCGTTGATACTGGTTGGCTGGCAGGGTTTGGCCGCCGTATTGGACCCGACCCCCGGGAAATGGCTGAGGCAGACTTAATCGTCATTTGGGGAACCAATGCGGTCTCCACGCAAGTTAACGTCATGACCCATGTTGCGCGCGCAAAGAAAAACCGTGGCGCCAAAGTCATCGTCGTTGATCCTTATGAAAATCCAACAGCAAAAACAGCGGACATCCATATTGCACCGCGTCCCGGCACCGATGGGGCGCTGGCCTGCGCACTGATGCACATTGCTTTTCGTGACGGATTTGCTGATCGCGACTATATGACGAAGTATGCTGATGTTCCAGTCGAACTTGAAGAACACCTTCGGTCCAAAACACCTGAGTGGGCGGCGGAGATAACTGGCTTGACTGTTTCAGAAATCGAAATTTTCGCTGATCTATATTTAAAGACCGAACGCAGCTATATACGCCTTGGTTACGGTCTTTCGCGATGTCGCAATGGTGCGGTCAATGTCCATGCGATCTCAAGTATTCCAGTGGTCGCTGGTAAATGGGACGTGCCAGGATCAGGCATTTTTTTTAATAGTGGCGGCATATATCATTTTGATTACACCCTGATCGAAGGGCTTGATGTCGAGCGCCAAGGCGTTCGAACAATTGATCATTCCCGTATTGGCCCCGCACTTCTGGGTAACACCGATGATCTCGGTGATGGCCCGCCAATTACCGCCATGATTGTTCAAGGAACTAACCCAGCCGCCATCGCACCAGAACAGCACAAAGTCCACGACGGACTGGCACGCGACGATTTATTTCTTTGTGTCCACGAACAGTTTATGACAGAAACAGCTCTTTTTGCAGATATTGTCCTTCCCGCAACTACATTTGTCGAACACGATGATATTTATAAAAGTGGGGGTCACACATTCATACATTACGGACCACAACTCATTGAGCCTGTTGGTAAAAGCCGCTCCAATCATGAAGTTATATGTGAATTGGCGAAACGTCTTGGTGCAAAGCATCGAGGGTTTTCGATGTCAGCAAATGAAATCATCGATGAAACCCTCAAAATATCAAGTTACCCTGACTTGGCGAGCCTGAGCGCGACACATTTTTATGATTGTGTCGAAAGTTTTGAAAAACACCATTTTATTAACGGTTACGACTGGCCAGATAAAAAATTCCGTTTTAAACCAGGATGGGAAAATATCGGCCCGCGTGGTCACGAGCTACCTGCCCTTCCCGACCATTGGGATGCACCTGGTGGAATGGATGAGGATCACCCTTTCAAACTGATAACACCACCAGCTCGAAATTTCTTAAATACCAGCTTTAACAACACGCCATCATCGTTAAAGCGCGAACAAAGACCAACATTGCAAATTCATCCTGAAGATGCAGCCAGAACCGGCATAAGTGACGGTGATAATGTTACGATCGGCAACATGCATGGTCAGATTGACTTATTTGCAAAAATAGTGCGCGGTGCAAAAGTCGGTGTGCTTGTCGCCGAGGGTATATGGCCAAATGCTAGCTTTAACGGTGGTAAGGGCATAAATATACTGGTCAGTGCAGAAGTTGCCGCCCCCAACGGCGGCGTCGTTTATCATGACACTGGTGTTTGGCTTAGACGAATTTAATTATTTAGATAACGCTAATTGAATATTAACCTCTCAATCCTATACTTCCATACAGTGTTCCATTATGTTGTATCGGGAGAGTTTAAGGGTGCTAAATGCTTTATCAAACAAGCACTTAAAATATTTTTATCGGATTATTTGCCTGCTAGTCTTAGCAGCCATTAGTTTTTCAGCTGCCAATTCACAAGAGCTCTTCAGTGAACTTAGCCCTTCCGAAAGAGAGTGGATAGAAACTCACCCGACCATAAAAGTATCAAATCCTACCTCTATAGCTCCGTTCATATTCTCTCAAAATGGTAAAGTTGATGGCTTTGCCGTTGACTATCTCAATCTGATCACATCGAAAGTTGGACTAAAAATAGAGTTCCCCGAGCAAGGCCCCTGGCCCACCATGATGCAAATGCTCAGAGACGGAGAAATCGACCTCATTCAAGGTGCAGCGATTGACGATGAACGAGCAGAATATATTGCTTTCACCGAACCATACCTGAAAATCCCACTCGTAAATGTTGGTCGTGAAGGAGCAGCCAAAATTGACAGTGCAGATGATTTAGTTGGACAGAAAATTGGCCTTGTTCGCGGATATGTAACTTCAAATGAATATTTGGACAAATACCCGGAACTTGATTTTACTCTATTCGATACGATTGAGGATGCTCTCAGGGCGGTTTCATCTTCACAGATCGATATTTTCACAGGTAATCTTGTCACTGTTAATTACTCAGTACTTAAACATTTCATTCCAAACCTTGAGGTATTAGGCCAAAACACATTCATGAACAACAATTCACTTGATCACCGTTTGGGCGCAATTAAAGAGAATAAGATCCTCGTTGATATCCTACAAAAAGCAATGAATTCTGTAACCAACACTGAATTTATCGCTATATCACAAAAATGGCAGACCAATAATACGTTGGTCCAAGATCATAATATTCAGCTATCGCAGGAAGAACTCGACTGGATAAACCAGCATCCAACTGTGATTGCAGCCAACCCAACGGATGTAGCACCATATAGCTTTGAAGGTAATTCTAAGGTAGAAGGCATTGTCGCCGACTACCTGCGTCTTATTGGAACCAAACTGGGGTTGGAGTTTAAATTTGCCCCGCAGGAAAGCTGGAACAGTATGCTTGAAAGCTTCAGAGCTGGCGAAATTGATATAATTCACAGCGCTGCCCGTGATAATGATCGCGATCAATATATTTCATTTACGTCACCTTATATGTCGACACCTTTTGTAAATATGGGGCGTGTTGGCTCGCCGCGCATTAACAGCATTGAAGATTTGAAAGACAAACGCATCGGTGTAATCAAAGGGTATATCAACACCTCTGTCTATTATGAACATTATCCCCACTACACTTACGTTGAATTTGATCATGTAACCGATGCGCTACATGCACTCTCGACCTCTCAAATAGATGTCTTCTCAGGCAATCTTTTTTCTATCAACTATTTTATTTTGCAAAATTACATTCCTAACCTTGAAGTTGTAGGCGGAGATTTCACACTCGAAAACGAAATACTTGACCATCATATTGGTGCATTGAAGGAAAACCAGATCCTAATCGATATCATTGAAAAAGCGATGATGGAAATCAGTCCCGAAGAATTTATGGCCATTTCTGAAAAGTGGCAAAAACAAATAAATGATCATACTGATGTCGACCTCAGCGCTGCTGAAAAAGTCTGGTTATCCAAGAACAAAACAATCTCAGTAGCCCTTGACAAAAATCTTACTCCACTGGTGTTTATTGATGCAGAAGGAAAAATCGACGGCATTACTGGTGATTATCTAAAGCTTATAAGTGAAATGCTCGGTGTTTCCTTTGAATGGGTAGGCAACGAGACATTTGCAGATGGAATGGCAAGAACAAGAGCTGGAGAGGCACATATGATTGCTGTCATCTCTGCTACACCTGATCGAGAAGAATTTTTGACATTTACCGAGCCGCACGCAGGCATCACTCAAATGATTTTCGCACGAGATGACGGCTATATGTACGGCACACCTGACGCTCTCGCGGGGAAAAAAGTTGCCCAAATTACTGGCTATGACAGCACCGCAAACATTAGACGTGACTACCCTGAGATAGAAATCATTGAAGTAGATTCAGTACCAGAAGCACTCCAGCTCATTTCAACGGGGCAAGCCGATGCCCACGTTGGCAGTGTACCGATCACTGCTTTTGCATCGGCGGAAGAAGGGATAACCAATATAACCGTGGTCGGTGAAGCAGGATACCGCAGTAATAATGCAATGGCTATTCGCTCAGACCTACCACTATTTGCCAGTGCCATGCAAAAAGCCATGAAATCTATCACTGCACAACAAAAAGCAGAGATATCGCGCCGTTGGCTCGGTATTGAGGCAAGAGCATCCGTTGACTATCAATTGGTCTGGCAAATTATTGCCGCTGCTGCTGCTATTATTGTCT
This sequence comes from uncultured Kordiimonadaceae bacterium, assembly GCA_963976585.1. Classification (GTDB taxonomy): domain Bacteria; phylum Pseudomonadota; class Alphaproteobacteria; order Sphingomonadales; family Emcibacteraceae; genus Pseudemcibacter. The sequence goes on along the minus strand of CAXBLS010000200.1, from coordinate 822 downwards.
TCTTTATCTACTCAAATCGTAAGCTTAAAGATTCGCGCCTACGCGCCGAAGCGGCAAATGATGCAAAATCAAACTTTCTTGCCAATATGAGCCACGAGATAAGAACCCCGCTTAACGCAATTATGGGATTTTCTGACGCAATGCTCGCCGGTCTTGGCGGTGAAGTTACCAATCCAAAGCATCAGGAATATTTGAAAGACATTAAGAATAGTGGTGAACACCTTGCCACCGTCATCAAAGACATACTCGATCTATCCAAGATAGAGAGCGGCAAATGGGTGCTGCAAGAACAATCGTTTCTTCTTGATCATTGTGTTGAAGACGCGCTCAAAGTCGTAGCGACACATGCGAAGCACAAAAACATTGAAATTAATCTGGATATGGACCGACCCGCAAAAATCTTCGGTGACGATCATGCCATCCGCAGGATCATCATCAATTTACTGTCCAATGCCATTAAATTTACCAATGCAAATGGCCAAGTAAAATGCAGTGTCTCTCACGAAATAACCGGTGGAGTTTGTCTTGCAATCGCTGATAACGGTATCGGCATTCCGGAAGACCGGCTCGACGATGTTCTCAATCCGTTTGAGCAAAGCCACAATGACCACCAGGTTAATGAAGAAGGTACTGGCCTTGGCCTTCCAATAGTTAAAAACCTTGTGGAGCTTCACGGCGGTACTTTTGAGCTTAAGAGTGTGCTCGGTGAAGGCACGACAGCTTCTATCTATCTGCCTTCAAATCGACTGGTTGCCTAATCGAGCGCCTTTTCATAATGAACAAACCCAGATAGATCCGCGATGCGGTCATATAACTGTCTTG
>CAXBLS010000199.1:0-5221 GCA_963976585.1 uncultured Kordiimonadaceae bacterium | reverse complement strand
CGTGTCGATGATGTCGACCATACCTTTTTCTGTTTCACATTTTTCACAGTCTTTAGCGTGAATTTTACGGTGGGTAAGCTTCACTTCAACATGTTCAAGGTTGAACCTTTTATGGATCGCATACATGCGCATGGTCATAGTTTTGCAGGATCCTAGCGCACTAAGCAGAAAGTCATAGGGATTTGGACCATTATCATCACCGCCAAGGTCTTTAGGCTCATCTGCCATGAATGAGTGACCGGAACTTGTTACGATACTATTGGTGAATTTTCCCGTTCCGGTTTCCGAGACGGTAACTGTTTCAGTGCCTGACATTATTAAATCCTTTAACAAATCTATACTTTTTGCAGATTAGACGATAATCTTTGAAAAACAAATTTTCTTAACGGGGAAATATTATGGTCGCTCAAAGAATATCTTCATTTATCTTAGTAATATGTTGTATTTTAACGGCAAATTCAACCAGTGCGCAAAATATTTTTAATGAAGACCTTGTTAAAGACTGGCACTGGCGCCAGCTTGGACCCGCGCTTCCAGCGGGACGCTCCTGGTATGTGGTCGCTGATGAAAATAATCCCAAGGTTATTTTCGCCACGGCCGCGGGCGGTGGTCTTTGGAAAAGTGAAAATAACGGCGTAACCTTCCGAAACGTATTTGCCCAATATAATGTCGCTTCGACCGGGTATGTGGCGATCTCAAAATCGGATAGCAATATAGTTTGGCTCGGCACAGGTGAAAATGCTGGCACCCGGGTGACAGCATACGGGGACGGCGTTTATAAATCGGTGGACGGCGGTGAAACCTGGACCAATATGGGATTGCCGGAAAGCTATCATATTTCCGATATAAAAATCCATCCAACCAACCCTGACTTCGTTTATGTGGCCGCAAGCGGCTATCTTTGGGGGGAAAGCGAACATAAAGGCATCTATAAAACCACAGACGGCGGCAATTCCTGGCGTAAAGTTCTTTACATAGACGAAGAAACCGGCGGTCATGACATTGAATTTGATCCCCATAATCCGGATATTATGTATGCGTCCATGTGGCAACGCTTCCGTTTTGGCGGCGGTGACATGGATGATCTTGGCCCGAGCAGTGGTATTTACAAATCCACCGATGGCGGTGAAAGCTGGGCTCATTTAACGGCGGGACTGCCGACAGTGGATATGGGAAAAATCCACCTTGCGATCGCGCAAAATAACTCACAGATTATATATGCACATCTTATGGCGGAACGCGATCCGGACGGAAACCATCAATACGGTATTTACCGTTCCGATGATGGCGGCGCCACTTGGAGCCATCAAAATCAAGCCCCTGAACGTCCGGTATATTATTATTCTAACATCACCGTTGATCCGAACAATGATGATACGCTCTGGCTGCCGCTACTTGAGCTGCACCGTTCTGTTGACGGCGGTAAAAACTTTCATAAAATGAACATGCGCCATGTTCATTTTGATCTTCATTCGCTATGGATCAATCCAAATGACAGTGATCATATGATTGTTTCTGGTGATGGCGGTGTAAATATCAGCTTTGATGGCGCGAAAAGCTGGGCTGCGACAACGCTGCCCATCGGTCAGTTTTATGAAGTGTCCGTCGATAATCAGGATCCTTACAATGTGATCGGAGGAATGCAGGACACTGGAACATGGCGTGGCCCAAGTCGCACCTACGACGAGGAAGGTATTACCAACGCTGACTGGATTAAGCTTAAACATAATGGCGACGGCATGGATAGTGCCACGGACCGCGATGATCCCAATCTTATCTATTTTGCCCAGATTATGGGTGGTACCGCAAAGCTCGACCTTCGAACATGGGAACGGGTTGAACTTAGACCATCACCAGCAGAAATTGCTGCAAGCGGACTTAGGGAAAAAATAAGGTACGACTGGAACCCCGCTTTTCATTATTCCTATCACGACACCGACACTTTGTATTTGGGCAACAATTATCTGATGCGCATCAATAATAAAACATCCGACTGGGAGGTCATTTCACCGGATCTAACATGGCAGCAGCAACGGGCCATAACGGGCCGCGAAGAAGAAGACAGCATGGAAGTCGGTTTTCATAGCTACGGTGCGCTATTTTCAGTCAATGAAAGCCGTCAGGATCCAGATACCATTTGGACCGGATCAGATGACGGCCGAATATCGCTAACCCGTGATGGTGGCAAAAACTGGGTAAACCTTACGGGCAACATGCTCGATGGCACGCCACAACAATGTGTGGTTGACGAGATCGACACCTCTCATTTCGTAGATGGGCGCGCTTATGTCACCCTTAATTGTTATGGCCGCAATGACCGCGCACCGCATGTTTATATGACCGATGATTTTGGTGGTAGCTGGACCGATATCACTGGTAATCTTCCCACTGGCCCCGCCTATGTGATTAAAGAGGATCCAAAAAACGAAAACGTCCTTTATCTGGGAACGGAATTTGGCTTTTTTGTTACGCTTGACCGCGGCGATCGCTGGGTGCAGCTGCGTGGCAATCTGCCAACGGCCAATGTTGCGTCCATGGCCATTCAGGAACGAGATATGGAAGTGGTGGTCGGCACGTTCGGTCACGCCATGTGGGTCACTGACATTGCTCCATTTTCGCAGATGAACGCAGATGTGTTTGACAAAGATATTCATATCTTTGACATCCCTCAGGCGACGAAACACAGAGTGCGCGTAAAATACGGCAACACCATCGAAGAAATACAGGGCGATAACTATTTCCGCGGTGAAAACCCCGCTTACGGTGCGTCTATCACTTACTATCTCAACGAAGGAACAATATTCGATTCCGTTGATATTACCATCAAAGATAAGGACGGTAACGTGGTTCGCAATTTCACAGGCCCCGGTAATGTGGGGCTTAACACTGCGCATTGGGATCTTATGTCTGATGAGGGTGCTGCGGATAAATTGCTGCCACCTGTCAGACGACTGTCTTATGAGGATAGACATTTTCGCCGTCTGGTCAGTACTGGTGATTATACGGTCGAAATAAAAGGACAGTCAAAACCAGTGCATGTCAGGCCACAACCAGTGGGAGCGATCAATCCAACCGGACGGATAAATTAGTAAGTAGTGATAGTAACGATGATCTGATCGTCAGACCAGATCATTCTCCTTGGTGAATTCATTTATATGAAATGCAAGCAATTCTGGTTTTTCAATAGGCGGTAGATGTGCTGCATCATCGATGCGTTTAAAGGTTGCATCATTGATCATCATCGCCATATCCTGAACATCCTTCACTGGTGTCGCAAGGTCTTCACTTCCGGCAATGCAAAGCACTGGCACATTGATTTTCTCGCTAGATCCTGTCAAATTAGCCGCTCGGATAGCTTCGCATGTAGCCAAGTAACCTTCTTTTGTCGTTCGGGTCAGCATATTTTTCCAGCCTTGAACTTCAGCTTTTTTCTCGGCCCTGAATTTAGCAGAAAACCACCTGTCAACAATTGCGTCAGCCATCGCCGTGATGCCATCAGTTTCAATTGTGTTGATTCTATCCTGCCAGAACTCCTCTGTGCCAATTTTCGGCGATGTGTTGCAGAGAACCAGCCCTTGAACCAGATCAGGATTTGAAACAGCAAGTTGCTGAGCAATCATGCCACCTACAGAAATCCCGCAGATAATAGATTTTTCGATTTTCAAATAGTCCAGCAATGCAGCCAGATCATCTGCCAGAAGTTTGATCGAGCAGGGAATATCTGAGACATCCGAAAGGCCGTGGCCCCTTTTATCATACCGTATGACGCGATATTTTTTCTCAAGATATGCTGCTAGTCGGTCCCAAATGCGGTAATCAGAACCAAGAGAATTAGAGAATACGATTACCGGGCCGTTTTGAGGGCCGCTATCGCTATAATGTATATGAGTGTTGTTGATTTTTGCGATTTTCATCTGTCAGCTCGGATGTTGTAATTTCAGGCATAATATTGCATCTAATTTTTAAAACAAGACAGTTAAAATATAATTTACTTCTTAAAACCATCTTACTTCTATAATAGTGTTTGCTGACGCTGATGATGCGAGAATAATGTTTCATATAAGTAATGATGTCTTAAACAGTAACAAATTTCCCCATTGGCGTGAGGGTGGTGAATTTAAACCCGTCCGTGATCACCATATCGTGATTAGAAAGTCGTTGGAAAAATAGTATATTTTTGTGTATCTCAGACCAATCATTTGATATGTATTATCGTTACAACATATGTTGACAATGCAAACATTAATATATAATACTTTAATTAATTGAATACTTTCATTTTCGAAGAGAGATAAAAACGTGTCAAAGGGTAAGGTAATCATTGCACTGGTTATTGGTGTGATTGGTCTGGCTACATGGTATATGATGTCGTCGGGACCGCAAATGGGTGGTCAAATGGGTGGTGCTGGCAGTATGTCGCCAGTTGGTGTTTCCGTATATCAATTAAAAACAGAAACGATAAACCGGGAAGAAACCTTGCCGGGCCGCATTTCTGCATTTCGTCAGGCCGAGATAAGACCACAAGTGAATGGTATTATCACCAAGCGCTTGTTTGAGGAAGGTGCCGTGGTCGAACAGGGCCAGCCTCTTTATCAAATTGATGATGTGCCCTATAGAGCTGCATTTGCAAGTGCCCAGGCCGATTTGGTCAGTGCGCAAGCAAATTTACAGGCAACAACAGCAAGGGAAGCTCGTTTTAAAGAACTCCTCAAAACCAATGCAGTTAGCGGACAAGCGTATGATGATGTCAAAGCGGATCTTGATAAAGCAATTGCAGCAATCGCAGTCGCTGAAGCGGGTGTGGAAGTGGCTCAGGTAAATCTTAATTATACTCAGGTTTATGCACCGATTTCCGGCCGCATCGGAAGATCTTCGGTAACAGAAGGAGCATTGGTAACGACAAACCAGTCCGATAATCTCTCGGTCATTACTCAGCTCGATCCTGTTTTTGTCGATATCAGTCAACCTGGTGTAAATTCAATGCGTCTCAGAAATGATATGGTGGGCAGAGATGATATTCCCGTACAAGTTATTCTTGATACGGTGTCAGGAGTGGTTCACCCGTATAAAGGCCAGCTTAAATTTTCGGATGTTGTCGTTGATGAGACCACAGGCTCAGTGGGGCTTCGTGCGCTGGTTCCAAATCCTGATCAGACGTTACTTCCGGGACTTTTTGTTCGCGCTACGATCGAGCTTGGTGAGCAGCAAGCGGTTTTGGTGC
>CAXBLS010000198.1:0-5239 GCA_963976585.1 uncultured Kordiimonadaceae bacterium | reverse complement strand
TGGATAGCGCTCAAATTGCTCCAGGAATTTTCAATGCTATTGTTCGCAATATTTTTTAATTTCTTAGTAAATTCGGAAGCTTTTATTGGATGAGCTAGAAAATCTGTCGCATTAAGGGATTGTGCTTGAATAATTTCTTTGCGCTGCATCGATCCGATAACAAAAAACAGTGGGATAGATTTGTCTTTTGGCTCTTGTAAAATAATTCGTAACGCACTAACCGTTTGATAATCTTCCAGGGTTACATCAACAATAATCATTATTGACGATGAAAAATCTGTATCTAATGCCTGTTGAAAATCCAGCTCTTCAATGTCATGATGTTGTGACGATAATATAGAAACAAGTTCTCGACTCTTCGTTTCATACTTGGTTTCTTTGCGAATAATATAAACCAACCCGGCTTCAATCATAACTTATCTAGTGCTCCAAAAATACTAAAAGATATTTTAAATATATATCTTTAAATTTGTGTTAACTCGTAAAGATTTGCAAACTGACAGTAATGCTAGGCGTGGAAAGCTAGATTATACTAGATATTTTGACACGTAGATGAGATGTATTTGCATGACGGTTTTGAATGGGTGTCGCCACCAATCGTTATGACGCTTGCATCATCTTAAGCTAGTCGCTTAATATTGACTTCAATCAGAGATCAAGGCCAGTTGACGAGATAAACCTAATGAATATCACTATATATGCAGACAGATGGCATGAGCATCAAACACGAGTTGGAAGTGGATTAATATTATGGATGTAGTGCTCGCGAAAACATTTTTGGCAATCATGGAAGTCGGAAATTTTAGAACGGCTTCTGAAACGCTTAACGTAACACAGTCCACGGTGAGCGCCAGAGTGAAGGTGCTGGAAGAGCAATTGGGAAAGACGCTTTTTATAAGAAATAAATCAGGTGCCACTGCAACAGAAGCGGGTCAGGTTTTTCACGAATACGCCCTTAGTTTTGTTCAATTATGGGAGCGCGCACTTACAAAAGTTTCAAGTGAGAATTTATACATAGATAATATATGTGTCGGCGCACGGTCTGTTTTGTGGGAACCTATTATTATGAATTGGCTGCCGTGGGCAAAAAAAGAACTGCCTGATTTGGCATATACGGTACAGATTGGGATGGCCCCTGAACTCATTCGCAAATTAGAAGATGGAATAATAGACATCGCTGTCTTATTGTCCGCCCCAAGTATTCCCGGTATCACTGTTGAGGAGCTTTATTTGGAACAGTTTTTATTGGTTGCGACCCCGGAAACATATGAGAAATCAGCAAATTTAGAAGAATTAATCGAGCGTCATTATATCGAAGCTGACTGGGGTAGCGAATTTCAACAAAGTAGGCAACATTATTTTCCCCTCTCTCCGGTTCCCCAATTATCCATTAATCAAGGTTTATACGGTTTGAAGTATATGAATGAAAACGGTGGATGTGGTTATTTTCCACACACAATGGTTTCTGATCAAATATATAATGGTGAGCTTATGGTTATTCCAAAAGCACCGAAAATATCACAGCCCGCCTATATTGCTTACAACAAAGACGAGTTAAAGGATTTTGTCCGTCCCCTTATTGAAGGACTAAAGAGTATTGCAGGCAATTTAAAGATGAAACAAAAAATGGAAAGCTGATATATAAAATCATTTTTTTCGATAACATTGTTCAATAATATTCGTTAGACAGCATTTATTCCCTCTATTATATTCCCCTCTCGGTTTATTAGAAGGTGAATATTTCATGTTACCAGATGTAAAATTTTCTTCAAAAGAGCTTCGAAAAACTATTTTGTACACCGTAATAGGCGGAGTCGCAGCGCTTGTTTTGGCCGCAGTCACATTTGAGGGTGAATATTTGGTTGGAGTCCTTGTTGAAACAGTGTTCGAGAACTTGGGAATTATTGAAAAAAACTGGCTATCAGTTCACGGCACTTTGTTCCTACATACTATCCAGATAATATTTATTATTACTTATCTTATCGAAATTAAGGTGGTCATCTTCAAGACCACTCGACGTTGGATGTTGTGACTGCGCGAACCTTGAAATCCAACCTTCAAGTGCTGCCCCATGTCCATAAAATCAATACAGGTTTTGGTATTGTTTATATGAATATCGGATTGTTTCTTATCGTGCTTGGTATAGGAATGTATGTTCCTGCTATTGTAGATGCGGTTCAAAGTAATCAAGATTGGCAGGTTTTTGCAATTTGTGGTTCACTGGTAACGTTTATTGGTGGAATGCTTTTTCTCTCCAGTAAAAACAATTATACCACATTGTCCGTGAAACAAGGGTTTCTCATCACCACATCCACATGGATAGCGGTTCCTTTAATGGGTTGCTTGCCATTTATATTCTCTGACCTTCAGCTAAGTTTTACCGAAGCTTTTTTTGAGGCAATGTCGGGCGTTACAACGACAGGGTCGACTGTGATTACCGGCCTGGACGGACTGCCTCCGGGCATTTTGCTCTGGAGGAGTCTTCTGCAATGGCTTGGGGGCGTCGGCATTATCGCCATGGGCGTTGCAATTATGCCCTTATTACAAGTCGGGGGAATGCAATTGTTTAAGATTGAAGCCTTTGACGTCAGTGAGAATTTTATCCCTCGATCCACTCATCTGGCGATTTCGCTTTCACTATTATATATGGGATTGACGCTGGTTTGCGGTGTCGTTTTGTGGTTGGTTGGTATGACCCCATTTGAAGCAGCGTGCCACGCGTTCACGACGGTATCCACAGGCGGCTTCTCCACTTCGGACAGCTCCATAGGCCATTTTGAGAGCGCATCAATTGAGTATGTAATATCCCTTTTCATGGTTCTCGGAAGTTTACCGTTTATCCTCTATCTTAAAGTCTTGTCGGGAAACCCTCTGAAGCTCGTGCGGGATACCCAGGTTCACGGTTATGTGGCCGTTCTGTTGGTGATAATTATCCCGTTATCCGGCTGGCTATGTTTATCAAGTGATTATCCGCTATCTCAATCCGTAAGATATGCCGCTTTTAATGTTATTTCTGTCATAACCGGTACTGGGTTTGCATCCACCGACTATACAGCTTGGGGAAACCTGTCGGTCGTTGTTTTCTTCTTTATCATGTTTATCGGCGGATGCTCAGGTTCAACGTCCTGCGGTATAAAAATATTTAGATTTCAAGTAATGATTTCAGCTGCTAAATCATATTTAAAGAAATACCTGTTTCCAAGGGGGGTGTTTATATCGAAATATAACGGGCAGCCAATTACAGAAAAAATATCGGGTTCCGTATTCTCATTTGTTTTTTTGTTTGTTGTAAGTCTAGCCATCATCACCCTATGCCTTACTCTCACGGGGCTGGATTTCGCGACCGCGCTTTCTGGGGCAGGAACAGCCCTCGCAAATGTCGGTCCCGGGGTGGGGCATTTAATTGGCCCCGCCGGAAATTTTCAACAGCTGCCGAGTTCTTCTAAATGGATATTATCCTTCGCAATGCTTCTGGGGCGGCTGGAAATATTCTCCGTACTTGTGCTGTTATCACCAGCATTTTGGAACCAGTAGAATTGGCGCACAAAATCATTTTGGTCAGAAATGTAGTTGCAATTTGCAGCAGCAGTAGAAATGGATGCTTGAAATTTAAATGCAATTTTTTCGATAACATTGTTCAATTATATTCGTTAGACAGATTATATCAAAATTGCTACCTACAAATTGCCGGATGTTTACCGAGCAAAAAGTCCATATATTTAAGGTATAGATGATATGTTAATTTTAATCACGGCGTCAACAGTTGGCGCATTCGGTACTAGCCTCGTCCTACGCATGATGGGCAAGAAGTTTTGGATAACTTTTTTAGCGACAAGTGTCATTGTTGATCTGGCTATTGTTTTATATTCAAACGTTTCAGGCGGACTACTCGAAGACCCATATTCTACATTCGAAAATTTCCGCATCGTTTTTCTTTGTTTCCTTGGTTGTATGTTTGCAGAACTGGTTTATTCACTAGCAGAAGAACTCAAACAATTTGCCAAAGAATAAACATTCGCAAGACCGCAAACGCAACAAATAAGCAAAAGTACGCCCTAGATCGAAAGTCGCCCCTTCACCGCGCTGATATGATCCGGCCCAATGCGGCTGCCGTCGGCGATGAGGCTGGCACAGGATTAACGGGTAATTTTCAGTGTCTGCTATCGACCCAAAGCAGACATTCGACAATTCGGTTCACATAAATTGGATTGTTAACGACAATCAGCTAAACTGAAATAAACGTTCTCAACTAACAGGATAGATTTATGAAGAGATGGGTACAAGCACTTGCAATTATTATGACTTTATTGGCAATGCCATCTAGTTTTGCGCAACAGTCGGGTGAAACGTCAGAAGCAAAACTCCTACATAAGTGGACACTCAAAGGATTTGATCGCCCTGAAAGCTTAATTCTAAGTGCTGATGGTAGTGAAATCTATGTATCTAATGTTAATGGGGATAGTAATGCAATAGATGGAAATGGGTACATATCAAGAGTATCTCGGAATAGTGGTAAAATTATCGAAAAGAAATGGATAACGGGGTTGAATGGTCCAAAAGGGTTCGCATTAGACGATGGGAAAATTTATATCGCTGATATTAAAGATTTAGTGGTTGTAGATATTTCTGAGAAGAAGATAACCAATCGTGTTCCTATTCCCGATGCCGTATTTTTAAATGATGTAGCAGTAATAAAGGGGCGTGTATTTATTTCTGATACTGGCGGTGATAAGCTTTACTCTTATACAGATGAGAAAGGTATAACCATATTCAAAAGTGGTGAGCAGGTGAACGCTATCAATGGTTTGGTTTCAAAGGACGATAAATTACTTCTAACACTTATGGAGACTGGAGAGCTAGTTTCTCTTAATCCAGATGACGGGAAGATGAATTCGTTGGCGAAAGGGCTTGCAAATGGCGACGGGATAGGTGTTTTGCCAGATGGTGGGTACTTGATTACATCATACTCTGGGGAAATTTACCATATTTCATTCAATTGGGGATGGAGGTTAATCCTTGACTCAAAACCTGATAACATTTCCCAGAACGATAGCTTTTATTACAACAATGTACTCTATGTCGCAAATATGAATTCGGGATCGATTACTGCGTGGCATGTTACGGTTAAACTTATACCCAGCACCGATTTTTAAATGTATAGATTTTATCAAAACTCAATGTCCGCTTTGGGTCCAGACTGTGTGAAAAGTCCCCATCTTCTGCTATATTGGTTTTTAAC
>CAXBLS010000197.1:0-5368 GCA_963976585.1 uncultured Kordiimonadaceae bacterium | reverse complement strand
CGGTCTTGACCTGCATAGTCTCAAGTCTGGATCAAGCGAGCTTGTACATATATCATATCCTATTCACTAGAATACAGTCATATCACGAATGACTGCTTGCGACCCAAAGCAGACGCTCAACTAACTTTGAATTTATATCACATAGACTGGTTCAATCTTTATATACAAAATCTGTAATATGGGGAATATTCTATGATCAACCATCGACGATAATATTGATTAATATCAAGGTAATGGTTTGGTTATCTTTATTATTATAAAACCGTTCAAGAAAAACTTTATATTAATACGAACTAAAGGGATGCCTAATGTCTGAAATCTTCGGATTTGATGCGTATTCACCAGATAAAATTGCCGAACGTGTTGAGACGATTGGTGTCGCGAAGGCGCGCCTTTCATTTCTATCCACCGTGATGCTCGGTGTGCTCGCAGGGGCTTTTATAGGGCTCGGCTCTCTCTACTTTGTCCTGATCAAATCAGATGCAACGTTGGGTTTTGCTGTCGGCCAGGTGCTCGGTGGTGTTGCTTTTTCACTGGGCTTGATCCTGGTCGTTGTTGCAGGCGCAGAACTGTTCACGGGAAATAACCTGCTTACAATGGCATGGGCTGATAATAAAATATCAACTTTTGAATTATTAAGAAATTGGTCAATTGTTTGTGTTTCTAATTTTGTTGGTGCAGCCGGGCTCGCATTGTTGGTTTTCTATTCTGGGCATCATGAGATGAACAACGGTGCCATTGCAGATCTATATCTCAAGATCGCGATCACCAAAACTGACTTGCCGTTCTGGGCTGCTTTTTTTAGAGGTATGCTGTGTAACATTCTTGTTTGCATGGCCATATGGATGGCGCTTGCCGCCCGAAGCGTCGTTGGTAAAATAATGGCTATTATTTTTCCGATCTCTGCGTTCGTTGCTGCTGGTTTCGAGCACAGTATAGCCAATTTTTATTTTATACCTATGGGAATGCTAATTCAGTCTGGCGGAGACATTGGAATAGATAGTGCCATCATCACTTGGACTGGATTTTTTAACAATGTTATTCCTGTAGTAATAGGCAATCTAATTGGCGGTAGCGTATTGGTGGGCCTTGTCTATTATGTCATCTACCTACGTTCGAAGTCTGAATGAAAGTTACTTTGATTCATAATGTGTAATGGTATTTTTAAAGAATTTTAATGTTACTCTCTGGTTAAAAAACAAGCTGCAACAAATTTTGTGTCTCGCAAATATTGATCATAATCAATGTCAGATTTAGCAGCAGCGTTAGAATAACGCATGGGCAGTAAAAATATTCAAATTTTCCCGACAAAATTGGGCGAATAATTCAATTATCGTCTTAATAAAATATAGGAAGGGACGGGTCCGTTATTAGCTTTTATGTCAACGAGAAAGTGAAATCGATATGAAATACAACACTATTGTTATTGGAGGCGGGTTAGCTGGATTGGTGGCTGGGGCCACGCTTTCAAAATTTGGAAAAAAGGTGCTTTTGCTCGAACAGCATCATAAACCCGGCGGTTGCGCGACGACATTTAAACGGGATGACTTCATCATGGAGGTTGGCCTACACGAAATGGACGGTCTTGATGATTTGGATTCAAAAGTAACTTTGTTCAAATTACTGGAAGTTGACAAGAACGTTCAGTTTACGCAGGTCCCGGAACTATATCATCTCGTTTCCAAAAAACATGAACTTGTATTCCCTCATGGTACCGAACAGGTAAAAAAAGTTCTGACGAATAAATACCCTGAAGAAGAAAAAGGGATAACCCGGTATTTGAAACTTATTTCAGGGGTTAGGTTGGAGATGAGCAAATTACCTAAAAAGAAATGGAAAAAAATTCTAATTACACCATTTATGCCGCTTTTTTACCCAAACATTGTCGAAGCTTCGGGGCACAGCGTGGGTGAATGGTTTGATAAACATATTTCGAACGAACAACTGAAATTGGATCTGGCCGCACATCTCGGTTACTGGGGGGACAACCCATATACCATGTCGATGTTTTATTTCAGTATGGCCCAATCCGGCTTTATTGGCGGTGGTGGCCATTTTATCAAAGGCGGTTCACAAAAACTGTCCGACCATTTAGCATCATTTATCGAAAAAAATGGTGGCACCGTTTTACTGGGAAAAAAAGCCTCAAAAATCAATACAGAAAACAATCTTGTTACCGGTGTTACATTTGTCGATAGCTTCAACCATGATTTGGACCCTGTAACCGTGAACTGTGATAATGTTGTTGCCAACTGCGCCATTCCATTGGTTTGCGACATGCTGGAAGAGCCGCATGCCAGCACATTAGAACAAAAAATAGCTCCACTTGAAAACGCTTGCTCACTTTATTGCATTTACCTTGGATTTAAGTCTGATTTGACATCTGTCGGCGTCAATCATTACTCCACTTGCATGATGGGTGACGATGTAAAATCACTCAAGGATATGCACCCAAATAATCAGGGTGATTGGTCCAATCGCAGTTTTATTTTTGTTGATTACGATAAAGTAGATGCAGGATTAGCCCCCGCCGGAAAGACTGTTGGTGCGGTTTGCACGGTCGATTATCTTAAGGATTGGAAAGATTTAAGTCCTGATGAGTATAAAGCCAAGAAAAAAATGACCGCTGAAACATTATTGCAACGCCTCGAAGACAGGTTCCCGGGCATAAAAGAAAAAATTGAGTATTACGAAGTCGCCACCCCTAAAACGATTGAGCGGTTTACCCTCAATCCGGATGGCGCCGTTTATGGCTACGCTCAGACAGCGCAACAGTCCGCTTCAGGCAGATTAAGAGACAATTTTCTTATCCGAAATTTATATTTTTCCTCCGCATGGGCATTTCCTGGCGGTGGGTTTACTGGTGCTATGCTCGGTGGATTTTTATCGGCCCTTAACATGAAAGAGGACGAAAAATGGACCAGCTGCCCAGATAACAAAATAGAGGATGAAAGAATAGTCAGTTTGCTTGGAAGAAAAGAAATTGACGCGAACACAATTGAACTCAGTTTTGAAAAACCGGCCTCATTTAACCACCAAAGCGGCAAACATTCTATTCTCGAATTAATTGACCCGAAGGTAACAGAGTTGGACTTACCCTATCGGTGGCTAAAAATCGCTTCGCCCCCGGATGAGCCGATTTTAAGATTTAGCATCCCAGCAGACAACAGTAGTTTTGATAAAAGCTGTAATCTTATGAATGTCGGTGACAAGGCAATCATATTTGGCCCTATGGGATAGTTTTGTTACGTCATTGATTTGAAAAAAAATGAAAATTACACATTATCTCTACAATGCCTTCATCGTTGAAACGGATGAAAAGAAAATCGCCATAGATCCTGGCGCTTTGTTTTTTCACTTTTTTAGGTTCACGACATTGATTCCAGAAATTGAATGGAAAAATATTACCCATATTTTTGTGACCCACGGTGATCCAGATCATTATTGGCATTTAGATAGAGTGGCTAAGGCCTCTGGTGCTCCGGTAATTTGCAATAAAACTATGGTAAGAAATGCCAAAGGTAAAAACCTTATGCTTGGCCCCCGGGAAAAAGGGCTGGTATTTACCACACCAATAGAAAAACTTCACACAATTTCAGTTGATGAAACCATCGAACTTGACGGTATGTTGGTTACAGGAATAAAAACGACGCACGGCGAGCTTATCCTTAAGTTAGGCCCTTTTTCTAAAACAGTAAAACCAGGCCCACAAGAGAGAATTGGATGGGGTGCTATTGGTTTCAAAATTCATCTTGAAGGAAAGATGGTCGTTAACCTTGGTGATACACTCCTTCACGAAAAAGAATGGGAAAAAATAAAGTATCCGGATGTGTTAATGATACCCATTGGCGGTAGGGATGCTCACAACACTATGGATGAAGATGAGGCGCTGAAAGCCGTGAGTATTATGCGCCCGAAAATGGTGATCCCTTGCCACTATAATTGTCCGGCTTTTTTTACCAATAAATATAGTCCAGCCGATGAGCAGATGTTCAAGACAGAAGTAGAAAAAATGGGGATAAAATGTGTTATCTTGCATAAAGGAGAATCAGTGTTTTTGTAAATATTTCAATTCTTCTTCTGGCGTTACTGTTTGCTGGAAAACATAATATCAAAAATAATGAAATATAGAGGCATCTAAATGAAGGCAGTTTTCTTTAACGAGTATGGTTCGCCAGATAATCTGCATCTCAAAGAAGTGGCAAAACCCATACCTGATGATGATGAGGTTCTGATTAAAGTGCAGGCGTCCTCTATCAATTCCTGGGATTGGGAATTTCTCAGCGGCACGCCTTTTATAAATCGCCTTATGTTTGGATTATTCAAACCAAAGGCCGGGAAACAAATACTCGGCGCGGATGTGGCGGGGACAGTTGAAGTTGTTGGCGCAAGAGTTAAGAAATTCCACGTGGGGGATAGGGTATT
This sequence comes from uncultured Kordiimonadaceae bacterium, assembly GCA_963976585.1. Taxonomy (GTDB): domain Bacteria; phylum Pseudomonadota; class Alphaproteobacteria; order Sphingomonadales; family Emcibacteraceae; genus Pseudemcibacter. Next base: position 943 of record CAXBLS010000197.1, on the reverse strand, counting down.
TGGTGATCTCTGGGATCAGTGGGGTGGGTTTGCAGAATTTGCTTGCGCCAAGGAAACAGCCTTGGAATTGATGCCAAAGAATTCATCCTTTGAAGAAGCTGCCGCTGTACCTCAGGCAGGCGTATTGGCTTTGCAAGGCTTTCTCAAAGCGGAAAAACTGGAGCCGGGAGCGAAGGTATTGATCAATGGTGCCGGTGGCGGTGTTGGTACTTTTGCCATACAGCTTGTGAAACTTTCGGGTGCAGAAGTAACGGGCGTTGATGCACGGCATAAACTGGATATCGTTCGTTCGGTCGGCGCAGATCATGTGGTAGATTACCAGCAAGTTGATTATACAAACACCGGTGAACAATATGATTTGATCATTGATTGCCAGAGTGACCGTTCTATCTCTGACTATAAGCGTGCATTAAGACCTCATGGAACCTACGCAATGATCGGTGGATCAAGTGTCCTGCCTAAAATGCTTCAAAGCGTTTGTTCCAGATTTACTGGCGAAACTAGGAAGTTTTTTGTTGTAATGGACGGACCGAACAAGGGATTGGATTATTTAAGGGAGCTTATTGAAAATCGCAGGATCGTACCTGTTATCGATAAGACCTTTCAATTGTGTGATGTACCCAAAGCAATGCGTTATTTTGAACAGGGCCTTCATAAAGGGAAAATAGTAATTTCTATGGAAAATAAAAGGACCCAAGAATGAAAGCAATCAGTTTCACTCAATACGGATCACCAGATGTCCTTAAGTTGAAAGAAATTCGAAAACCAGTCCCCAATAACGACGAAGTGTTGATAAAAGTGTACGCAACAACCGTGAACAGGACAGATTGTGCCACCGTTCGGGCGATACCGTTTTTTATGAGATTAGCGACCGGATTGTTCAAGCCGAAAAAGCAAATTACAGGCACTGAATATGCTGGCGTGGTGGAAGCGGTTGGTCACG
>CAXBLS010000196.1:0-5377 GCA_963976585.1 uncultured Kordiimonadaceae bacterium | reverse complement strand
CCACACGGGAACCTCTCGTCCTGATACTGCCCTAAACAGTCGTCCGCGTCCAAACGGAACATTAATCATCACCGCAACCCCGTGTTCACGTGCGGCAGGCAGAACGCGATTTTCTATACTTCGGTCAAACATATTATATTGGCACTGAATAAAATCGAGCTTGTTTCTTTCAATAAATCCCACCGCCTCGTCATTAAGGCGCGAACGTACGTGAGTGATGCCAAGATAACGGATCTTGCCCGCTTCTTTAAGGCTGTTTAACGTTTCCAGATGGTCATCTGTATCTTTTAAATTATGCACCTGCAAAAGATCAAAGCTTCCAGTCCTCAGTGCTCTGTAGGATCTTTCGTTCTGCTCAATGCCGTCTTGTTTACCGTAAATGCTGGTTTTGGTCGCGAGAAAACATCTGTCTCGCATACCAAGATCTTCAAGCGCGCGTCCGACCACTTCTTCGGCGCCGCGGTAGGTGGGTGACGTATCGATCACCGTACCGCCGTTATCAATGAGGGCGGCAATGGCATCTCTTCTTTGGTAATATTGTTCTGGCGTACTCATGCGGCCAAAACCATCGCTGGCGGTCCCCAATCCCACCGCCGGGATCATCTCACCTGTAGAATGGATCGGTCTGTGGAGGAAATTTTTCGTCTGTGCACGTGCCATACTTCCAGGCAGACTTGAGGAAAGCAACCCGGCACCAATAGCTGCACCGCTGAGCTTCAAGAACTTTTTTCGGGTAATCTCGTTTGGCTTCTTTGCCATCATCTTTCTCCGTTTAAATTAAGTACCCTTTTCCTCATGTGTTTTTCCCAGTCTCCATGCCAGTATACCCCAAATTGCCGCAAGAGGCACGCCAATCATGGCGATCACACCAATTGATAGCCCCATAGCGGTATTAAGGACGGTATAAATCCAGCCATTAACCACATCACCGCCCCTGAACACTGCTGTATCAATAAAGTTCTTGGCTTTATATTTTTGTTCACGGCTGACAATACTAAATAAATTTTCGCGGCTTGGTACGAACATGCCATATTCGCTGGCCCGGCGCATGGTCTGGAATATGATAAAGACACCAATGGTCGGCGACACCGCAAGCAGCGCGAAACCAACCACTGTGATTATAGGAAGTATGATGATCCCTGCTTTAACACCATATTTTGATATCACCGGTCCAGAAATAAAGACTTGGAATATAAGCGCACCTATAGACACATACCTCTCAATAAGTGCAAAAATTTTCACCCGCTCCGCCGTATCCGGATAACCATCATAAATAAGATAACCCTGTTGGAAGTACGCAAAAGTCGCGGTAAGAGAAAGCAGAAACACAAGCGTACTGATCCCCATCAGATAACGGGACTTAAGAATTTCAGTAAGTCCGGCTATAACACTGCCGCCAATCGCTTTCTCTCCGTCCGGTTCAGATCGGACGCTCGCCGCGTCCGAAATATTATCTTTCCTAAGATCAGTAAGTCTCAGTACACAAACAATTGAAAAAACCAGTATGGCCGCCGATATCAGCAACAGACTTTCTGTACCTACTCTATCAATCAAAAAAGTGACTGTAAGCGGACCAACAATACTGCCGATGGTGCCCCCCGATGCGATCAGGCCAAAAAGCTTTTTAGAATCTCCCGCTTTAAATATATCAACCATGAAGCTCCAGAATATGGAGACAACAAAAACATTAAATACGCTGAGCCAGACAAAAAACACCTTGGCGATGATATCCATCATGATGTTATTCGAAAGAAAGTACCAAAACAGCACCAGATTAGCTATGAAGAAGGAATAAATATAAGGGATCAGCTTACGTCTGGGAAAACGGGCCACCAGCGCACCATATATTGGCATCACCGCCAGCATGACAAAAAATGTATAGGAAAATAAATAAGCCAACGATCCCGTGCCGCCCTCAATCCCCATAGCATCACGGATCGGCCTTAATATAAAATAGGCCGTTAACAACGAGAAAAAATAGAGAAATGACCAAACAAATGCCGCGCCTTCGTTTTCGAAAACGCTCATAAAAGAGCTTTTTTGACTATTCTCCACATTCATGATCGACCCCTATATCTTTATAATACGGTACGCGAGACTTTTCCCTGCGTTATTATTTATGCAAGTGGCAAATGTCGGTAGATAGGATTGATTTTTCCCATCCCTCATAGTGGCTGTACTAGGTTAACCGATTTTTCTGAAATACCAATTTCAACAGGAAGGTTTCCACCATAGTCACCATCAATTTGAATTGGCATATTAGCATCATTACATCTAATGATAGCTTTGGTTATGGGCATGGAAATGACGGAATTACAATATGGGTATTGTTGGGTTAACATTAGATATGCATATTTTATCGAATTGAAACGGCCAGTTCTCGTTGCCATCAGTAAATAAAGACACTTTTCATCCAATCGGGCCTCGGGCGCGCAGATATATTGGCCACCGTATAAACGCCCATTGCTTACTATAACATTTGAAGCCGTATGTGTTTTTCCATTCTCGTTGACCTCGTAGCTGACATTCTTGCTTTTAAACACCTGCCAAAGAAAAGATAAAGCATAGGCCGACTTTCCAATGAGTTTCTTTAATCGGGAACTGACGTGAGCGACCGACAGAGAGTCCAGTCCAGCACTGACCATAAGAAAAAAATATTGATCGTTGGAAACGCCAATCCAAATGGGAACTGTATGACTTTCTATAAGGCAATCCGCAATATCGTCGGCGTTGCATTTTAAATTAATTTCCTTGGCAAGGACATTGACGGTTCCCAGAGGAATAATACCAAACGGTATCTGATGGGGATAGATACCATTGAGAACTTCATTTAAAGTGCCGTCTCCACCTGCGGCGACGACCATATCGTAGTTGTTGCCTACATTCTGTTCGGCAATAAGTCTACCATGTCCAGCATATTCAGTTTCTATAACTGTAATGGTCAGATCGCTTCTTTTCAGTTTATCAACAATATGGCTGAATTTTCTGTTTGCCCTCCCCCCCCCAGCAGTCGGATTTAAAATGATGAGAAGTCTTTTTTTCTTTTTGTAACTCATACAAATGTCCATACTTAAGTTTTTATTAAGTGGGAGTGGTTTATAGATGAAATATATTATATTATTTGTTCGCGATATACAAAAATTTTCTGCGCAATCGGACTTATAAGAAATGCGAACTGGATATTGATAATGACCAAAAAAATGCCCATTTTCTTTTTTATTTTAACCCTTCTGCTGTGTTCGTTCGCAGAGATTATTTTATTGGAAGTTAAATATCAGTTTTTTTCAGGGGGGTTTTTGCAATCTCACGAGATTAAAACGTCTGGTCAAAGAGTAGCTTTTGTTCTCGCATTTTTTACCCTGAATCTATTTTTATATGGTGGCGCATTTCTTTTTTGGCGGTATTGCATGGAAAAATTCAAAGTAAAAAATAATATTCTCGCCTTTAATTTTATGATGATTGCTGGAATAGTGACCGCTGTTTCTCTGGTCGCTCAATTTCAATTGCATAAATACTTTGCGGATGCGATGAACCTCACATTAATGACAAACATTGCAGGTGGCGATTTTAAAGCTGGCCTCCTCTACGTTATGAATGAGGCATCATTATTCATTATTGGAATAATTGGTCTCTGTGCAGTATATTTTGCAATATATAAAATTGCAAAACCGTTTCTGATCAAGCATGAAGCCGAGGCCGCGGACAAATCAAGCGGCAAAATCAATCGTAAACAAGCCTACGTTATAGCTTTCAGCGCACTTATAGTGATAATTCTTATGGTCAACAAAGATGAGAATTTGCGATACAATTTAAATCGAAGCAATTCCTTTTATTTATTATCCTCTGCTCTGGATACGCTGACGGATGTTGACCGTGATGGATATGGCAGTTTTCGTTTCCCTCAGGATAATGACCTTTTTGATGCATCAATTTATCCTAATGCCCTTGATATTCCTGACAATGGTATTGATGAGGACGGTTATTTAGGAGATTTTACGAATTTCACACCTGAAATTGACGTCATAGTTGATGCCGATAACAAGAAAAAGCATATTGTTTTGATTGTTATGGAAAGTACACGGGCTGATATTATTGGTAAAACAATTAATAATAAAATTGTTGCGCCTAATCTTATGGCTCTTTCAGAGAATGGACAAATTGTTGATGAAGCCTATAGCCATACCGGTTATACAATCTCATCTTTAGCCGCTCTCTTTTCAGGAAAAAAGGGCGTTTTTGACAAGAAGAAATCCCTACTACCTATTCTCAAACAGAACGGATATCAAACGGCTGTTTTTTCGGGTCAGGATGCAAGCTTTGGGGGCAATGATGTTACTCTTGGTTTTAGAGATTATACCGATTATTTCTATGATGCTCAACTTGGCATTGATGATAGGGTCTACGCAACAACATTACCAGGCGGCATTCAAGTAAGCGAAGAAACGCTTTGGAATGAAGTTAAAACCTATTCGGATGCTCTAGATTGGCAACAACCACAGTTTATATATGTTAATATGCAAGCCCCTCATTTTCCGTATCACCACAATAAAATGACAATGAATTTAATTGACGAAGCTATTCCCCGTTCAGATATAAATGTTGATAATAAAGAATGGCTTCAGAACACATACTGGAATGCCACTAATTATGCTGATATTTATATTGGCAAGATAATTCAAGAATTGAAAGACAAAAATGTCTGGGAAAATACTTTACTTATCGTTTCTGGTGATCACGGTGAGGAATTATTTGATAACAATCATCTCGGGCACGGTTTCTTTCTTAGTGATGTTCAAACACATATACCTCTTATCCTCAATGATCCGAACTTTCAGCTAACTCAGCCTATCGGACATTCTGATTTCAAAAATATCATTATTTCCAACGCTCTTAACCAGTCTAACAAGATGCAGAATGTGTGGTTACAAGAAAGAAAATCGGTATTCCAATATATCGGCACATTCAATACTCCAGGGAAAATTTCCTTGAAATATCCCAACAAGAAGCAGATCATATTTGATTTGAGCAATATGTTAGTCCTTCCCATTGATCAAAAGGAATGGATTACTTATTCCGAGGCCATGAAAAGGCAAGATGTACGTCCAGAACTTGAAAAACTCATTCATCATTGGGAAAATTTGAGATGGCAAAGCCACTTGAAAGAAAACTTAATCAGTGAGGAACAATAGGATATTGCATACTAAACTTGTACAATATGTTTGCATCTTTTTATAGAAACTGCAGGCAAAGAGCTATTCTGACTATTCAACAATTATTACTACATTTCCCGTTTTATGCCCCTTTTCAACATACTTATACGCCGCCACGATTTGTTCCAACGGAAATTCTCTATCTATCACCGCTGTGAATTTTCCTT
>CAXBLS010000195.1:0-5487 GCA_963976585.1 uncultured Kordiimonadaceae bacterium | reverse complement strand
TTCTATCGAGAAGGTTCGAAACAACGAGGCTGCGATGCTGGGACTGGTTACGCCAACACCGCAAAGAAGTGAATTTCTCACCTTCACGGAAAGTTATCTTGATATGGTCAATATGATCTTCTCTCGTCAAGGGGAAGGTGTGTTTGGTACTCTGGATGGATTGTCAGGCAAGAAAGTTGCATTGGTCGAAGGGTATTACTCAACTGATTACATCGTTCAAAATTATCCTGAAATTGATTTGATGATGACTGAATCAATTGTGGAAGCCTTGCGTCTCGTATCGTCTGGAGATGCGAGTGCCTACGTTGGAAGTTTGCAGACGGTGACGCAGACAGTCGCGGAGCAGGGGCTTACAAATATTGTTGTCGTCGGCGATACGCCCTACCGAGAAACGAATACCTTTGGCATCAGATCAGACATGCCACTTCTTGCGAGTGCCATGCAAAAAGCATTACAGTCTATTTCCGAGCAAGAAAGAGCAGAAATAGCGCGAGCTTGGACAGGCTTGATTGCCGAAGTCCCGGCGGACTACAAGCTTATCTGGCAAATAGCAATTGCAGGTTTCCTTACACTGATTCTCATTCTGATCTGGAACAACAGTTTGAGAAGAGAGGTTGAGCGGCGCAAGGTTGTTGAGCGAAAGCTGATAATTTCACAGGAACGTGCGCAACGGGCGCAATCCGAGGCGGAAGCCGCGAATGCTGCAAAATCTGCTTTTCTTGCTAATATGAGCCATGAAATACGGACTCCTCTTAATGCGATAATTGGTTTCTCGGATGCGATGCTCGCCGGTGTTGGCGGAACCATAAAAGAAAAAAAGCATACCGAATATCTAACTGACATTAGAAATAGTGGTGATCATTTAGCCACCGTTATCAACGATATACTTGATTTGTCGAAAATTGAGGCAGGCAAATGGAAACTGGATGAATATGATTTTGATTTAGAAGCCTGTCTTCAGGATGCGATCAAAATGCTGCTCCCGCAGGCTGATCATAAGAAGATTTCTATATGCTATCACCCAGATGAAAATATTGTCCCGGAAAATATTCATGGTGACATAAATGCCATCAAACGTATTTTTATAAACCTGCTTTCGAATTCCATTAAGTACACATCGGCCGGCGGTAAAATTGAGTGCCATATCAACAAGCAAAGAAATGGTAGTGTGGAAATAGAGATTTCCGACAATGGTATTGGTATACCGACCGACCGAATTGACCATGTGTTAAGTCCGTTTGAACAAATCCATAAAGAACATGATTTAAATGAGGAAGGTACCGGTCTGGGCTTACCTATTGTTAAAAATCTCGTGGAACTTCACGGCGGAAAGTTCAAATTAATTAGTGAAGTTAACAAGGGAACAACGGCGGTAATATCAATTCCGTCCAGGCGGGTAAGCGGATAATTTATATTTTGCCTAGTTTCATTTGTGCGACCGCGTAATCAGCGGCGCGCGCCGTAAGTGCCATATAAGTCAGGGACGGGTTTTGACAGGCGGTTGACGCCATGGCGGCGCCGTCGGTGACAAAAAGATTATCCACATCATGGGCCTGATTAAATCCGTTAAGGATGCTGGATTTCGGGTCACGCCCCATACGGGCTGTTCCCATTTCATGAATGCAAAGTCCCGGCGGTCGCGTTCTTGCGTATCCTTCGACGTCATGAAACCCTGAAACGTTGAGCATCTCAACGGCTTCTTCTTTCATGCTTTGCTGCATGGCTTTCTCGTTATCGCTATGTTCACAGGACACGTGAAGCAAAGGCATGCCAAGCGGGTCAAGATTATCTTGGTCAAGGCGGACATGATTTTCAAACCGTGGTAGCATTTCGCCAAATCCCATGATTTCAAACTCCCACTCTCCAGGGCTCTGTAAACTTTTTTTGAAATTGGCACCGTACTCAGCACTGTTTGTAAGTCTGCCCCAACCTTCACGTGATGACCAACCTTCATATCCATAGCCGCGGATAAAATTTGGATCATCATCGGATAGATTTTGAAATCTTGGAATATATACGCCGTTGGGGCGGCGGCCGCTATAATAGCGGTTTTCTTCAATCTTTAGCTTTCCTCTTGCTCCCGCGTGAAAGACATGATCCATCAGATAATGACCAAGAACGCCGCTGCTATTGGCGATGCCGTTTGGAAAATATTCTGATGTTGAATTGAGCATTATTTGCGTGCTGCTTAACGTCGACGCACAGAGAAAAATCACTTTCGCGTTATATTCACGCGTCTCTTTGGTCTTTGCGTCGATGACACGAACACCCGTGGCTTTCTTTGTCGCCGCATCATAAGTGACGCTATGGGCGAGCGTATCGGTGACAATAGTCAGATTGCCAGTGCGCTCTGCGGCGGGAAGTGTTGCCGACTGGCTTGAAAAATAAGCCCCGAACGAACAACCACGCATACATTCATTTCTAAACTGGCATTTGCTGCGGCCCAGCGCCAGTTGCTCTTCGGTCGGCTCGGTAAGGTTTGCAGTGCGGCTGATGATCAACTTGCGGTCAACAAAGTAGCCTTCCATTTTATCCTTAAAATGACGCTCCACACATGACATTTCCATCGGCGGCTGAAATATTCCGTCAGGCAGGTGAGGGAGCCCTTCTTTTGAGCCGCTGATACCAGCAAAGGTTTCCGCATAATCATACCAGGGCGCAATATCCTTATACCTGATCGGCCAGTCTGTGCCGTGGCCGTCTTTTTTGTTGGCTTCAAAATCAAGATCACTAAGACGCAGGCTCACCTTGCCCCAAGTCAGGGATTTACCGCCCAATTGATGGCCTCTGATCCAGGCAAAGGGTTTGTCTTCTTCCTGGCTATAGGGCGTTTCGTGGTCTTTGATGAAAAAATGTTTGTGCTGCTCGTTTATTCCGGTTTGGCGCTGAATGGGATAATCGCGGGCCAGTTCTTCTCGGGACGTGCGCCCGTGATTGGGAAGCTCCCACGGTGCTTTGCCTTCGGTTGGATAGTCACCGGCCTCAACGTTGCGACCGCGTTCAATGATGAGCGTTTTGAGACCCTTTTCACAGAGTTCCTTTGCGGCCCATCCCCCGGAAATGCCGGAACCCACAACGATTGCATCAAATTCTTCTGCCATGTTTTATCCTTTAATGAACGGGCGTAAATGGTTGGCGCTATCAATGAGCGATTGTTTGCGCCGCGTCAGACTGCCTTCATAATCCGCATCTTCCACTTCGATGCAAAGGGCGCCGTCAAACCCCGCATCTTTCATTTTACCGATATATCGCTGCCAATCAATATCGCCGCGACCCGGTATACGCGGATCATGATATTCGAGCGGATTTGCCATCGTGCCAACATCATCAAGTTGATCGCGGTTGACAGAAACATCCTTGGCGTGGGCGTGGAACATTTTATCTTTAAATTCGCCCCACGGTTTTTCATAGTCCATCTGCATCCATACCAAATGGGATGGATCATAATTGAGACCGAGTTCATAACCAGAGAATTCCGCAAATAACCGCCGCCATATTTTCGGGCTATAGGCGATGTTCTTACCCGCTGGCCACTCATCATTCGTAAAAAACATAGCACAGTTTTCAATGGCAATTTTTGTATTTTTTGACTTCGCGTACTCAAGCAAAGGCCCCCACACTTCAATCATCCGCGGCCAGTTATCATCAACATTTTTGTGCCAGTCATTACCGATGAATGTGGTGACAATATTAACGCCGAGCATGGCTGAAGCATCGATCACCTTTTTGATATGATCACAATAAATCTGCGCCTCATCATGGTCAGGGCATAACGGGTTTGGATAATATCCCAGCGCGCTTATTTCCACGCCGCGCGCCTTACAGTACTGATTGATATAATCGGCTTTTTCCTGTGTGAAACCGACAACATCGATATGAGTAACACCGGCATATTTGCGTTCGGCTTTGCCAACGGGCCAGCACATAAATTCGACGCATTTAAAGTCGTTATCAGCGGCGAAATCCACCACCTCTTCAAACGTCATCTCGTCCAGTATCGCGCTCTGTATTCCCAGTTTCATCTTAAAAACCCTTGTTCGATCATCTTTTTGTAACCGATTACATTTCTTCTAGTCAAGTTTCTCAAGATCGGTTATCTTTCAAGCTCGGAGTATATGGGAGAGGGAGAAAAAAATGAACCGCAAAATTTATAGCCAGCTCAGCATTATGATGTTTTTGCAGATTTTTGTCTGGGGCGCGTGGTTTGTCACCCTTGGAAATTACCTTTCCACCATTGGATTTAGCGGCGCTGAAATCGGCACGGCTTATCTGACCAATAATATCGGCGCCATCATTTCTCCTCTTTTTATCGGCTTGGTGGCGGACCGATTTTTTGCCGCCGACCGTATGATGGCATACCTGCATTTGCTCGGTGGTGCGGTACTTTATTATGTATCGGATCTCGAAGGGGTCGGCGCCATTACAATCGGCTTGCTGTTCTATAACGCCTGTTATATGCCAACAATCGCCTTATCCAATGCCGTATGTTTTAATCAAATGACCAAGCCAGATGAACAGTTTCCAAAAATCCGCGTATGGGGCACTATTGGCTGGATCATTGCCGGCCTGCTCATCACCTTCGTGCTTGGCACTCAAATCGAAAATGTCGAAGCCACGGCACTTCCCATGAAAATGGCGGCTGTGGGCTCCATCGTTTTGGGCGCCTATTGTTTCACACTTCCCCACACGCCCCCAAGAAGTAAGGGCAAGAAAACAAGCATCGGCGATATGCTTGGCTTTGAAGCATTTGCGCTACTCAAAGACAAATCATTTGCAATCTTTTCCGCTTGTTCACTCCTGATTTCTATCCCGCTGGCCTTCTATTATGCGTTTGCCAATCTATACCTCAATGAAATCGGCATGACGGAAGTGGCCGCTAAAATGACCCTTGGTCAAGTCTCCGAAGTTGGCTTTATGGTGTTGATGCCTTTCTTCTTTCGCCGTCTCGGTGTGAAATGGATGTTGCTTGTCGGCATGCTTGCCTGGGTCGTCAGATATGGACTGTTCGCGGTCGGTGATATGGATAGTCTGGCCTCAGTTGTCTATCTCGGTATTCTGCTGCACGGGGTCTGTTACGATTTCTTCTTCGTCACCGGTCAAGTCTATGTGGATAAAAAGGCCGACGCCTCCATCCGATCCAGCGCCCAAGGCTTCATCGCCTTGCTCACCTACGGCGTTGGCCTCGCCATCGGCTCAAAACTTTCTGGCTATGTTGTCGACGCCTACACCACAGACGGCGTCAAAGACTGGTCAGGCATCTGGATGACCCCATGCGTCCTTGCCGCGGTGGTATCACTGCTGTTTGTGCTCACCTTTAAGGACAATGACAAGGTGCAGGGTTAAGGGAATAATACCGACAATGCCCGATATTTAGTGGCAAAAAAACATAGCACCGCGTGCACTTCGTAACATCGTATAACTGTCCTCTTTCGACCCAAAGCGGACTTTAAGAGCACGATAAATTATACTACATCTTTATTACTTATG
>CAXBLS010000194.1:0-5500 GCA_963976585.1 uncultured Kordiimonadaceae bacterium | reverse complement strand
TGCACCTATTTAATTTTAGATATGAAGTAATACTTCTGATGATATTGGATCAGATTTTTTCCTTAAATAAATTATCTTCTCAACAATATCATCTGACGTTTGGTTTGGATGGCTGTGAGGAATTGGCTTTTTATTCATCAGACCTTTTTCATCGTTTGGGCGGTAGACTTTTTGCCTTCGATAAAATGTCACCTTCAGTATACCAAAGTATCGATAGGTTTTTGCTGCACTGCCTATTTCTTTTGCTTTCTTGAGTACTGAAAGTTTGCGTCTAATTTCTCTTTCAACATTCGTCATTCTATAAACCTCCAGTAATGAGTTTTCACGAAGAGTCTCACAAGATCGTATATTCCTGATACGTACAAAAAACGTGGTTCCCTTAAAATGTTTGAAAAACCCTAGTGTTTTTTTAATCCCAATTTATAAATCCGCTCTTCACAGAAAATCGATGGATCTCTCTTCTCCAGAGACTATGACTAAGATTATTAAAAATGAAATGTGACGGTATGACGCTAGTTTGAAGGAAAAACCTCTATGAAGAATTCTGAATATAACGCTGGCTCGCTCAGTTTTGCGACAACGGTGGCCATGGGAACAGGGGTTATGATCCGGAGTTGAAGTGACTGTCACAAGTAATTAAAATTTGTTCGTCGTCGAATTATTTGAGACTTATTTAGCTCATTTCATCAGGAGGCTTTGATCTCATGAGTAACGATAAGATATCATGAAACACCAGAATACTGAGGCTAAATTCGATCTTATAATTACACCCACGATCGATGATTTAAGCTTATCTAATGTTAGCTTTAGATCGAAAGCAGACATTCTTCATGATCAATTTAGTTGAGGGATCGAGTGTTTTCGTACGTATTAGTTTCATGGGTGCACTGCGCTTGCGGCGCGCTAAGATTTAAGGAAATTATAAGGTGAGAATTCTCGTTATTAATGTAGGCAGTTCATCGGTGAAGTTGGGTGTTGTTGAAAACGGTGTTCGCTTATTTAGGCATTCATCGAATAACCTTAAAAATATTACGAACACTTTGGACAAAATATCGAATATTTTAGCGCTAAATGGTTATAAAACTTTTGATGCTATCGGTCATCGCGTAGTCCATGGCGGTGAGACTTTTAAGGATTCTTGCCTTATTGATAGCACCGTAATCGATGGTATTGAAAGCTGTGTCCCGCTAGCTCCATTACACCTACCTCACAATTTGGTAGGTATCCGCTTAGCGCAGAAAATATGGCCAGATGTACCACAAATAGCTACATTTGATACTGCTTTTCACCAAAAGATGCCGCAAAAAGCCGTAACCTATGCCGTGACGCAGAAATGGCGAAATTTGGGCTTGCGACGATACGGTTTCCATGGCTCCTCGCATAAATACGTTATGCAGCGTGTAGCTGAGGAATTAAACAAACCATCTGAAGACTTGCGTATTATCAGTTGCCATTTGGGTAACGGTGCGTCTGTTTGCGCAATTGAAGAGGGCGTATCGGTCGACACCTCAATGGGCATGACGGCATTAGAAGGATTGGTGATGGGCACGCGTTCTGGTGATGTTGATCCCGGATTATTTGCCTTCCTTTACCGCACGCAAGGGCTTTTGCCAGATGAAATTGAAAAATACTTGTACAATGAGTGCGGCCTAAAAGGCCTTACCGGTATCAATGATATGCGTATGATCGAACAACAGGTGAAAGAGGGCGATGAGAAAGCAATATTGGCGATCGATGTTTATGCCTATCGCGCCCGTAAGTATGTGGGTGCTTACGCTGCTGCAATGAGTGGTGTTGATGTGTTGGCTTTTACCGGCGGTATAGGTGAGCATTCTGCGACTATACGCCGTCGTATCTGCGAAGGGTTTGAGTTTATGGGTTTACATTTTGACGAAAACAAAAATGTAGCTGTCAAACTGCAGTCCTACGAAGCGCCACAAATTCAAAAAGAAAATTCACGGGTCAAAGTGCTTGTCACACAAACACGTGAACAATGGATGATTGCTAAAGAAGTTGAACAAATTCTAAATCCAGCTGGCTACGCTTGAACTTGCGACAACATAACTACAGATCGCAAATATAAGGAATAAGAACGAATGCAAGATATATTAATGTCAGAGGAAAAAGAACGATCTCAAAAAGAATGGCTAAAGGGTTATGGCGTAATCAAGCACTCTCCGAAAACGGCTGCTCGTGTTGCGGAAACATTGTCCGCCGAAGGTGTGATTGGAGATGGCGTGCCGTTATATAAGCTGCTGGCGGCGGCGGACCGGGTGACCAATGCGGCGATGTGGCTTGCGGTCAACCAAACCTATGCCGGTCACATTTACACCAATGGCCGTGATTTACAGGAGGATGATTTCAAGCGAGACCCGCAGGGCCATCTTGGCGGATCCTTGAATATGATCCCGGCCTATCTCGGATATATGCTGGCGAACGCCCTAACAGGAAAAACGCGCAGTTGGGTGATGGGGCAAGGCCACGCTGTGGCTGCCATAGACAGCGTCAATTTGTTATTAGACAACATGACTGCAGGGCATGCAGAGCGTTATAATTTGAGTGAAGGTGGGTTAACCCGCTTCGCACAGGATTTTTATTCATACAAGCTTAAGAAGGAAGGAACCCAGGATTCCCCACTAGGGAGTCATGTAAATCCTCATACCGGTGGCGGTCACTTGGAAGGCGGTTACCTTGGTTTCGCGTCGGTTCAATATGCTCATATGCCTTTGCCGGGAGAATCGCTGGTGGCATTCCTTAGTGATGGTGCATTTGAAGAACAGCGCGGGGCGGACTGGACACCGCGTTGGTGGCGTGCGGAAGATTGCGGAGACGTTGTTCCGATCATGATCGCCAATGGTCGCCGCATTGATCAGCGCACGACCATGTCCCAAGAAGGCGGCGTTGAATGGTTTACCAAGCATCTGGAGCTAAACGGGTTCGAACCTCTTGTTTTTGACGGTCGCGATCCAGCAGCTTTTGCCTGGGCAATCTGGATACAAGAACGAAGGCTGCACGAATATACAGCAAATCTGGACTCTGTAACGAATTATAACGTGAACATACCCTATGGCATCGCCGTTGCCCCTAAAGGTGCAGGGTTCTACAATGAGGGTACAAATTATGCTCATAACTTGCCATTAGTAGATAATCCATCTGTCAATAACATTGCCGCGAAGCGTTTTAACACCCATATTAAAAAACTTTACGTTCCCCTTGAGGAACTGCAATCGGCTGTTTCTTTATTTCAGAAACATGATGGAGCGGGACGACCTAAAGAACGGGACCATCCAGTTGCTAACCGAGATGTTAGTTTAAAAAACTTGCCAACGTTACCTTTCAAGAAAATTGATTTACAGCAGAATGATCCCACGCAATGGGAAAAAATTAGCCCTATGGATGCTATTGACGGTGGATTTTTGGAAATTGTCAAAGCCAACCCTCACCTAAGACCGCGTGTCGGTAATCCGGATGAAATGCTTTCCAATCGTATGAATGATACGTTGGAGGCTTTGGAATTTCGGGCGGTTGATGCTGAAGAAGGGTTGGAAGAATCCACTCTTGGTAAAGTGATTACAGCGCTCAATGAAGAAGCAATTGCAGGCGCAGCATTTGGCAATAAAGGCGGCATCAATATGATTGTCACCTACGAAGCGTTCGGAGCTAAGATGTTTGGTGGGTCGCGGCAGGAAATCATTTTCTCAAAACACCAGAAAGAGATCGGAAAACCAGCCAAATGGCTTTCCGTTCCTTTAGTCTTAACTTCAAACACATGGGAAAACGGTAAGAATGAGCTGTCTCACCAAGACCCGTCTTTGGCAGAGAGCATGTTGTCAGAGACATCTGATATCTCGAGGGTTTTATTTCCAGCCGATTACAATAGTGCCGCTGAAACACTTACCCAGCTCTATCAAACGCAAGGACAAATTTGGACGCTGGTTATTCCAAAGCGAAAAATACCGGTTTTGTTTTCTATGGATGAGTCCAAAAAATTACTAACTAATGGAGGGATCCGCATAGATTGGGCGGGACATGAAGCAGATACGGCCTTAATTAGTCTAATTGCCATTGGAGCCTATCAGCTATTGGAAGTTTTGAAGGCCTCCTCCCGTATGAAAGAGTGCGGTATTGCTCATAATGTTTCCTATTTAGTCGAACCAGGACGGTTTCGTGTACCGCGCAATCGAGGTGAGGCTGAGTATATAACATCGGAAACGGTATTTAATGACATTTGCTTGCCATCATGCCGTCATGTTCTGATGGTGTCGCATACGCGCCCCGAACTCATGCTTGGCACTTTACAGCCTTTGTGGACAGGACGAAGTGTCAAGGCTCTGGGGTTTATCAATAAGGGCGGGACTCTAGATGTTGAGGGCATGAATTTCGTCAATGGCTGTAGTTGGGCACATATTTTACGAGAAGTGGGAAAACTGCTGAGCATCAATGAAGAGGTTGTTTTCAGTGATCTGGAACGGCAGGTCTTGAATGGAAACTTGTCACCGGATGGTGTGATCACGAAAATAAATAACAAGGAGATTTAAATGCAGTTGACATTCGTTGCGTCGCGCGCCGGTGAGTCTTGTACGTTTCTGACCAAGGTTCGGCGTGGTGTAGAGGTCTTTGTGCCAGATGTTGATCAATACAAGCATTATACGCCTGTGCTGGTTAATGACATTATCTCTGCCGTGCAAACTATGATTGAGACAGTGAAGCTTTTGAAGGGCGCAAACATAAAAACACCCGTTTATATTGGGGTACATGCAGTATTTGCAGGGAACGGCTATGAAGACCTGCAGGCTTCGGGTGCGGCAAAAATAGTGACTTGCAGTACAATCCCACATCCCAGCAATGAAATTGATCTTAACCGCTTGCTCACCAAACATTTGCGATATAAGGAGGCGTAAACCATGTGCATGTCCGAACCCGTCAGTTTTGTAGCTGGTAGCGCCCTGCTGGTAGGCGGTGCCTATGCAGCTTGGAAGGCTTATAAAATCAATATGCGATATTTTCCCGTGGCGCTAATGCCGGTGCTGGCGGGCATTCAGCAAATGATGGAGGGGCATGTCTGGATGGGATTGAATGACGTTGATCCTAATATGGTCTGGTGGGGCGCGATGGGCTTTATCTTTTTCTCATGGCTCATGTGGCCAACATGGATTCCCTTTGCCGTCTATTTTCTTGAACCACCCGCCAGCAAACGGAAAAAGACGCTTCTGATGTTTGCATTTGCGGGTCTGGCGCTAGGATTGATATTGTATATTCCACATCTTGCCAATCCAGATTGGGTCAAGGTCGCCATCAATAATCATTCCATTTCCTATGAAGATACAATGTTCCTTGATTATTTCATACCACGGGAGTTGACATATGCACTTTACCTGTTTTTGATTGTCGTACCTCCTCTGCTTTCGACTTATTTGCATATGCGTCTCTTCGGAGTGACGCTGATCACTGTTGTCGCATTGGTCTGGATATTTCTATCATATGCCTATATCTCGTTTTT
>CAXBLS010000193.1:0-5503 GCA_963976585.1 uncultured Kordiimonadaceae bacterium | reverse complement strand
GTCGGGAGTTCGAATCTTCCCAAGCGCGCCATTCAAAACCAAAAAAGCCCGGTGTTAACGCATCGGGCTTTTTTGGTTTTGAAGGCGAAGACATCAATCAAGAACTAAAACGACGTGCGAAAAACGAGATCCCGCACGTCGTCATAATTAACAAAACCTAAAATCAGTTTCCTCGTCTTCGCGGTAGCGTACCACGCGGCACATATTTACGCATGTTACGCTCTTCAACTTCCGCACCGTAAATATTACCTTCATCGTCAGCCGTGACGCCTTCTGCACGGCTAAAGGCGGTGCCTTTATCTGGATCGGGAATAAACGCGTGTACCCAGCCGGTTTTAGCGCTGCCAATGCGAATACCACGGTCCCAGCCGGGGTTGCGGGTTCCGCCGGAGTTACTTTCACTGTCAGCCACATAGAGAATATCATTGGCATCAATATAAACACCACTCGGGCGACCAAACTGTCGCCAGCTATTGATAAACTCGCCGTCCTGAGTAAATATTTGCACACGGTCATTATACCGGTCTGCGACAAACAAGCGGCCCTGACTATCCATGGCGAGGCTATGGGGCTCGTACATCTCACCAAACTCGGCGCCTGTGCCACCAAATTCCATGATATATTCACCCTTGCTGTTATATTTCACAACACGGTTATTGCCTTCGGGCGAATGACCATCAGCAACAAAAATATCACCGTTTGGCGCCACCAGCACATCGCAAGGTTGATCAAATTCATAAGCGCCAGTCCCCGTCTTACCAGCCTGACCGAGCGACATCAGAAGCTCACCATCCGGGCTAAATTTATGCACCTGATGGCCGACACCACGTTCCGCGTCACCGCGTCCGTCTGCAATCCATACGTTGCCTTCGTGATCAACGTGAATACCGTGCGGCCACACCATCATGCCTTTACCAAACATTTTGAGGATTTTACCGTCTTTGCTAAGCTGCATCACCGGGTCGATATCCGGTGTGTCCATACAGTTGCCGTTGGCACCACAGCGTTCGGCGGCCCATATCGTGCCATCGCCGCCATAGTAAACCGTGCTTGTAGACCCCCAAACGCGACCGTCCGGTAGCGGTGCCCATATGCCCGGCACCTCTTCATATGGTACGTCCTGCGCTTTTACCAGACTGGAGATTGATACCGCTGCAGCACCTGCGACCAAGGCAATTTTAGTCATATTCTTTATATTAATCATTTTTAAGTCTCCCACTTGTTTGTAGATCACGATACGGCGAACCGCAAAAAAGTCAATGATATTAGGGCGTGATGCTTCACTCTGGCTCTGACAAATTCTTTGCTTTATGGTATGGTTAATAAGTGAGGGCACAAACAAGAACCGGAGCGAGCATTATGGCACCACTAAATAATATCAGAAAATTCATATTTTCAGTTTTAATCATCACACTCTTTTCAAACCCGGGAATTGCCGGTGAGGTCATCAAAGTCATTAACAAAGACCTTGGTGATCCCGAAGCGAAGGAGGAAACCATGCAGTTTCTTTTTTCAGATGGGTTCATGAAAATGACGGATGGTGATGATAGCGAAATGATCTTTGACAGCTCAGCCAAAAATATGACGGTGATTACCCATTCCGACAAATCCTACATGATATTCGACCAGACCACAGCATCCAGCGTGAAAAGCGAAATGGAAAAGGCCATGGAAGAAGCCATGGCAAACGTACCGCCTGAACAGAGAGCCATGGTTGAAAACATGATGAAAAATAGAATGTCCGCAATGGGCGGTCCTCAGCAACCGCAAATGGACGTTCAGGAAACCGAGATCAGAAAAACAGGGCGAAGTGATACTATAGCCGGCTATGATTGTGAATATTATGAAGCGTTCAGAGGTGACCAAAAGGACAGTGAATATTGCGTCGCATCCTGGTCCGAACTTGACGTCGGGGACAATATTCAGCAATCATTTAGTAGTATGGCTGAATTTATGGAAGGTTTTCTCGAGGAGTTCAGGAAAATGTCACCGGTTAAGATGAACGACAATCCATTTTCCTACATGGATGAGATGGACGGTCTTCCAGTTCTGAACAGGCAATATTCCAATGGCAAGGCATCACATGAGTCCGTCTTGGTCTCTATCGTCGAGCAAGACATCGACGAGAGCGAGTTTGCGGTACCAGCAACTTATCAAAAAAGAGACATGATGGGACGCTAAGTCAACCAACCAGCTTTAAATTATCGTTATAGCGACGAGATAAACGAAGCTCCGTACCGTCGTACAGGTAGAGTATCTTGTCGCCGTTCATGGCTGGCTTAATGCTACGTATAGCCTCACGCCGGACAATAGTAGAGCGATGAACGCGGGCGAAGTCTTTGGCCCCCAGCCTCATCTCTATTTGCTTCATGGTCGCGCGCAGCATATAAGTCTCATCGCCCACATGAAGCTCAACATAATTTCCAGCCGCTTCCACCCAGTCGACAGCGTTGGGTTCAATAAATTTGAACACACCCGACTTACTAACCATAATGCGTTCTTCTTGGGACTTTTCGATCTGCGCCTCGCCTTGGCGTAACCTCATTATTTCTCGGGAGATATAGAAAACAAACATAATGGTCGCATACGTCATTACATCTTTTCTATACTCGTACATTAAGGAGAAATTTAAATCTGTAAACACATATACTTCGCCAAGCGCTGCATAGATGGCTTTACGAAGGCCAACCATGCCAACAATGTGAAGGCCGGAAAAAACCATGCTCAATGGCAAATGTATCAGCAACCTTTTGACCCACCCTTTACTGGCGATGGGGTAACGTTCATCAAACATTAACATGAACGGCACGAGCATAAAAACCACAAAAGTACTACTAAACTCCCATACAAACGGGTGCCAAGCTTCAAGTGGACTGCCGCGTTTATCATATTCCATAATCAACGATGTTGAACGGACTATTGCATCAAATGTGGCATAACAAAACATTATGAAAAACATTTTCCAGTGTCGTTTTAGCAACTGCAACATTTAATAGATCTCACTTGTTATCATTTTACACCCGTCTGAAGTATACGTGGTGATGGCTCAACAATCCATCTTGCTAGCATGATCATATTCATCACCCATCCGCTTATCACAATTTACCGTCCGTTTATCACTAGTGATGAGCCGATCGTCACAAATCCCGCCCCAATATCCCATCAGGCTGGAAACAAGTGTCCAATAATTACATCATAATTTCAATGATTTAATTTACAGGAGAAAGTCCATGTCACCACAAAACACACAACACCAATTTGGCGGCCGCCAGCATTTTCTTGACTGGCTGCGCGTGATTGCCTTTTCATATCTGGTTTTTTATCATTCCGGACTGATGTTTGTGGATTGGTCATTCCATATAGAAAGTGGCCATAACTATGAGGTTTTAAAACCTATTCTCATACTCACTTCAAACTGGCGCCTTGATCTTCTATTTTTGGTGTCCGGGGTCGCAATCAGTTTCATGATGACGAAATTTACGATCGGCGACTTTTTGAAACAACGCATGGTAAAATTATTTATTCCTTGTACATTTGCCATTGCCGTCGTTGTTGCACCACAAGCATATTATGAAGCCTTATTTAAAGGTTTCATCGAACCGGGAATGTGGCAATTCTGGACCACCCAATATTTCTCTTTCACTTGGCTCGATGGAATGGCAGCACCTTTCCCAACTTATAATCATATGTGGTATGTGGTTTACTTGTTTATGTACACGATAGTACTTGCCCCATTATTCGTTTTAATCAATACTGACAAAGGGCAAAACATTTTGAAATCATTCGAAAATTGGCTCACAAAAGGCGCTCGAGTTCTTTGGGCTCCATACATTTTGTATTTGTCCGTCTTTTTCTATACAGGACATAACGATGTCACCCACGCTCTTGTTGACGATTGGTTTGGACATTTCATTTTTCTATATATTTTAATTATGGGCGTCCTATTCGTCAGAATGCCAAAATGCTGGCAAGCATTCGAAGATATCCGTTACATCTCTTTATTGGTCGCACTCACAAGTTACGGGATGATGTTAATTAAATTTTATACTGACCTGCTTGCCGTTGTAGATTGGAACCTACTCGAAATGATTATTAAATGGTCATGGGTAGCAACTCTAATCGGTTTTGGGCGACACTATCTAAACCATACCAATGAATTCTTACGCTATGCCAACAGCGTTGTATATCCGTTCTTTATACTTCATCAAACGGTCATCATTGTTATTGGATATTACATCGTTGATTGGGGATTGATCGGCACCTTAGAATTATTTGCCATCGTCGTTGGTACTTTTATTGTCTGTCTTGCGCTGATCGAACTGGTGATCAAAAGATCAAATATATTGCGTATACTGTTCGGCCTTAAGACCATAAACAAAGAGCCCGAATTAATCTATAATTCGAGCTCCTGATATTTCATCGTGAAATGGGGTTAACTTAGTTAATCCCATTTCCAATATTTTGTACCCTGAATGGTGGCTTGTAGCGCAAGCCCCTTCTTGGTCATGTTGTAAACAGTGATACCACTTACAACAGAATCGGTCGCATTGGCCTCGCCGCCCTTATCATCAATCTTTGCCGCCGCATCGGCCTGCCCGGAAAGGTCCCAGCCTTTATCAACAAACTGGTCAAACATGGCGCGCTTGTGAAAAACCATTACTGTTCTATAGTCTTTAATGCCAAGACCAAGACCTACACCGCCAGTGGCCATCCGCATATAAACATCCTGGCCGGACTTGTTATCATGGGCCACCCCTTTGCCACTACCCGCGGAAAGAAGAATAAGATTGATACCACCATTATTAAAGACGGCGTATCCTTCAGCTCCAGCTATAAGATCTTTGGCCTCCGGATTATTGGCATAAAGTTGCGTAAGGACTTCCTGACGCATTTCCTGCGTCTCTCTTTTATTCTTATCCGACAGTTCTGCATTTGCCGTTAAAGGCAAAATAACTATAATCAACGTGGCGATTAGCTTTTTAAACATCTCATGATCCTTATAAAAATATGTCACATTTTAGCAAGTGTAGAATTATTTTCAAACTTATTGCATCCAAATGTGGCAAAAATGGCATCTATAAAAGTAATAAAGTTATTGTATATGTTAAAAAGGAAAAAATCATGGAAGATATTCTTGTTCCCCTTATTATTTTTACCGCATGCGCTTTTTGCTTCTGGAGCGTTTATTATTATAAAAACCGCGAAAAGGAAAAAATTCAAGATACAATCTGTAAGGCAATTGACGCCGGACAGCAGCTAAGCCCCGAAACAATCCAGGCACTTGGAGTGCGATCAATGAGCGCGTCATTTTCTGATTTGCGCAAATCGGTCATACTTATTTGCTTAGGCATAGCATTTCTGCTCTTTGCTCAAGCAATCCCCGATGAGGAAGCACCGCAGATTATATCTGGCCTTGCCTCATTCCCAATAGTACTTGGTATCGGTTACTTCATCGTCTATCGTTTAGGCCTTAAGCAACCAGAATAAGTTTTGGAATGCCATA
>CAXBLS010000192.1:0-5544 GCA_963976585.1 uncultured Kordiimonadaceae bacterium | reverse complement strand
AAAGCTAAAAAACGCCCCACAAGCGGGAGTAGCATGCCAAAAAAATCTGACCCATCGGAATTTTCCGTGGGTCAACGAGTCTTTCATGATAAATTTGGCTACGGCGAAGTGACTGCCATCGACGGTAATAAACTGATGATTGATTTTGAGATGGGGTCCAGCCGTAAAGTCATGGACAGTTTTATTAAGACCGTCTGATCAAATCCAGTGGGGCTTTAACGGATTCTAATTTTCTTATTGCGTTTGGTACGGTCTTCAACCTGTTTAGGCTTGCCAAAAACGTCTACCCTACCCGAACCTTCACTTTCAAAAATTAGAAGCTCTGTTGCATGAACGCGGCTATTGCCGGAACCTTCAACTTCGATCTGCACGATTTCGCAAATCAGGTCTTTGGCATCAATATCCCCAGAACCATCAACTTCGATTTCCATGCGTTCACACGTGCCGCCATCAAATTCAACATTGCCAGATCCATTAATCTCAATGGTAACATCTTTTCCGGAAACTTCATCCATTTCGATGTCGCCAGCGCCGTTGATCTCAATTTCGACCGCTTCACTTCTTCCGGTAACATAAAGATCGCCGGAGCCATTGATGTTGAGGAGGATTTCTTCATTATCAATACCGAATATCTCAGCATCGCCGGAACCATTGATTTCCATTTCTTCAATATTGGGCATTGTAATGGCTATGTTAACATATCCATCATTGCTTCGACCAAAGAAACTAAAACCGCGAGACTTGCTGCTGATCTCCAGTTCATCACCGGACAGATCAAGGTCCATTTTTTCAATGCGGTCCCTGTCCCCGGTCATGGTGATGGAATAATCATCAGCAATGGTGACTTTTAAATCGGCAGAAGTACTAAGTTCTATTCGTGTAAACCCGGAAAGATCCGAAGTCACCGTTGCTTCCTGCGCAATTCCGCTTGATGCAATAGCAGCCGATAGTGCAAAAACTGATACCATACTTGTTTTTATGAGCTGTTTCATGATGACTTCTTCTCTTCTTTATAAGACGCGATTAACGAATAGTAACTTTGCTTCTGCGTTTTGCCTCGTTGTCGACCACTGTCTTTGGTTTACCATATACGTCTACCTCACCGGAGCCGTGACTGTCAAAAGTAATTGAATTGCTGGCATAAACCTCGCTGTCGCCGGAACCGGACACATCAACATTTACATCCTTACATTTTAAATTTTTTGCTTCCACATCACCAGATCCATGAATGTCAATTTCCAGTGTCGTACAAGTCCCGCCGGAGAACGCAACATCACCGGAACCGTTGATGGAAATTCCTACAGAGTTTCCTGTGACTTCATCCATCATAATATCGCCAGAGCCATTAATGCCGATGTCCGCTTTATTGGTCTTACCAGATACCACCATATCGCCTGAACCATTGATACTAAGCTCTAGCTCGTCATTATCAACGCCGATAATTTCTGCATCACCTGAACCATTGATCTGCATAGATTCGATATTTGGCATCACAATATTTATGATCATTTCCTGATCATTGTCATAATTGAAATTGCCTCTCTTGTGTTTAATCTTAAGGGTGTCGCCTTTTACTTCCAAAATAGTATTGGCAATACGTTCTTCATCACCAACCATTTCAATGGAATATCCGCTTCCCATTGTGATCTTGATGTCTGATGACGTGTTGAGCTGCACTTTCGTGAAGTCGTCCAGATCTGATGATGTTGTAATATCAGCGGCCAATGATTTTGTCACTGATGATGCGTATAACGCCGCTGACAGGGCCGCGACCGATACACCTGCAATTTTAAATAACTTATTCATAATAATATCCTCGTTTTTAACCTTAATAATCTTCCAATTTTAGTGAATGGAAATATTGCTGAACCATCCATCACTTTTCGTTACGTCTTTGGGATTTCCATATACATCTATGTTACCCATACCGTTTATTTCGGCATTTATTTTTTCACTGGCATATACTTCAATGTTCCCAGCACCCTTTAAATCTACATCGACCTCTTCACATTTGAGGTCACTGGCCTCAACATTGCCGGCACCTTTCAAATCTATAATCAGCCACTTACACCGACCTTCAAGCTCGATGTTGCCAGCGCCTTTTAAGTCAAATTCAACCTCATCACTATCGATACCTTCGATATGGGCGTCTACGGCGCCACGAAGGTCAAAACCCGTAAATGTCGGCATGGAGATAATTACTTTGGGGGAATCGTTACCCCCTTTATCCCAAATATTCTTATCGTCATCCCTATAGAGAACCAATTTGTCGCCTCTTACTTTTAAAAGCAGAGAGTTGACCAACTCTTCTTCGCCTTCTACTTCGATTTGAAAATCATCGCCGACTGATACGTCCAGTTCGATGCCAATATTATCGATACGAATTTGATCAAAACCTTCAAGGTCGTGGGACACTTTAATTTCATCCGCAAGCGCGCCTTGTGAGAGTATAAAAACACTCGCCAGTAGTGCTGCTGAACCAATCAATAATTTTGAAATAACGTTTGTCATATTGTGCATCTCCTATAGATTAGATTTTATTTGATAAGCCTGCGAAGGACAATCCCACTTTCTGTCGTTCATCGCAAATAACATGCATTTCATCGCAAAACTAGCCTGTGAGTGCTGAAAAATAAGGACTTGTCCATGCTACAGCCGCCCCAAAACAGGATATTTTCATGACTAGAAACGATGATTCAGACGACATAATCACCTGGAAAGTAAGCATTATTTCCCCACTGCATTTTTTACCAGCTTTGGAAGAATCAATTTATGGTGCAAGTGGCAATTATATTCCTTCCATTACTGCTTTTGAAATCAAGGACGATCTTGACAACAGACTTGTAGAGATTTATTACGACCATGAACCCGACACAGATAAGTTGGCTGAAGCAATCTCAAATATGGCATCCATATTTAATATTGGATCACCTCACTTAAAACTTGAGCAACTCGATGACATAAATTGGGTTGCTCAGTCGCAAAAAATATTGGAACCCATCGATGCGGGACGATTTTTCCTTTATGGCGGTCATGATTTCACAAGCATACCAGCGGATAAAATCTCAATCCAGATGGAAGCGGGTCAGGCATTTGGTACCGGCAATCATGAAACCACCAAGGGCTGTTTGCTGGCGATCAGTGACCTCCACCAGAAGATAAACCCCGCAACCATGCTAGATCTTGGTTGCGGCAGTGGTGTGCTCGCCATTGCCATGGCTAAACAATGGCCGGGAAAAGTTGTTGCAAGTGATATTGATCCTATTGCTACGAACACGGCGAAAGATAATATTAAGTTAAATGATGCTGGGAATATTTTGGCGATCACTTGTGACGGATTTGAAAATTCAATCCTAGGTGAATCTGGGCCCTATGATTTGATCGTTGCAAACATTCTGGCCGAACCACTAAGACTTCTGGCATCTGATATAGTGGGTAATTTGAGCTCTGGCGCTTTTCTGGTTTTGTCAGGCCTTCTTAAAGAACAGCAGGACGCCGTTTTGGAAGCCTATCTGCGCCATGAAATGGAGCTAGAGGGAAAATTCCCGATCAATGAATGGCAAACGCTCGTGATGAGAAAAAATTAAAGAGGAACTTTGTGGTAGCGCCTACGCTACCACGAATACATACCTTACGAAGCAACCTGAATAACTATGTCATTATCGTTGCTGGCAATCCATACACTATTATTAGAAGGTGTAGGAATATAGCCTTTGTCATGAAGAAGATCCATGAAATCATAATCTTCCGTACCGGCTTTAAAAAAGTTGGTCAATGGAGAAAAAGACTCCTCAATATAATCGATAAATGAGGTTTCATAATGATCTGTTTCAGGGACATAATTATAATCCTTCAACAGATCCATGAAGCTATAAGTTTTTAGAAATTTAGTCATTGATCTATCCTTAAATCTGCTGAATTAAATTCATTGGAGGTGACCATCACCGCCATGAATTAATTATAATCAGAGTAAAGAATTTTTATCAATAGCCCCGCGGACGTCCTGTCTCAAAATAAATACAGCTTGTCGCAAATGGGGAGAATATGGGAGGAAATAAAGAAAAAAACTTAGCTGTGGCGGTAACACATTACCGCCACAAACTAGTATATTTATGATGCTATTCTAACGATCTCATCGTTATCATTGGTGTAAGATTTAGTCCAGTTGTCATTCACTGGTACATAACCTTTGTCACCGAGAAGGTCCAAAAAGTCGTAATCTTCTGTTCTTGATTTTACAAGGTCTGTAAAATATTCAACCAGAGCGGCAATATTCTCTGGGAATTCAATTTCACTTTTCTCTGCTTCAGGTACATAATTGTAATCCTTCAACAGGTCCATGAAGCCGTATGTGTTTAATACTTTTGTCATTGATCTATCCTTAAATCTGCTGAATTAAATTCATTGAAGACGCTTTTCATCTTCTGTTCAAGGAATATATATATTCGAATATGGTATGAGTAGTGTGTTTATTCGCTACCCAGCCATGCAGATATTGCATAGCTAAATAAGCTCGAGCCACTCTTCTTCAGTGAGGGTCTCAATACCAAGCTCCTGGGCTTTTTTAAGTTTCGAGCCAGCACCCGGGCCAGCAACAAGGATATCTGTTTTTGCAGAAACAGAACTTGATACTTTAGCCCCAAGGCTCTCGGCTGATGCCTTGGCCTCCTGCCGGCTTAATTTTTCGAGCTTACCTGTAAAGACTATAATTTTACCAGCAACTTTGGAATTTTCTGTTTCGGGTGGTGTAAATTCCTCCACGGTTACCTGATTAAGTAACTCATTTACCACCGCCAAATTTTGCGGCTCATCAAAAAACTCTACTATAGCATCAGCCACTTTTTCACCGATGCCATCAATCGATAATAGCCTAGAATATGCGTCCCCATCCTTGTCTTTCGCAGCAATAATATTATTCAAGAAATCATCGATGGTTAAATAGTTGAGGCACATAAGCCGGGCATTTTGTTGCCCCAAATGACGAATACCAAGGGAAAATAAGAACCTATCCATTGCTATGTCGCGACGGGCGTTAATGGCGTTCCAAAGATTTGTAACAGAAAGCTCACCCCATCCTTCTCTGTTCTTAAGTGACGTGAGCGGTGCCGCCTCATCCATTTCTTGCAGTTTAAAAATATCCGCCGGACTTTTAATCATCCCTTCCTTAAAGAAAAACTCAATTTGCTTGCTGCCAAGGCCGTCTATATCAAATGCGTTGCGCGATACGAAATGACGAAGCCGCTCAATGCGCTGCGCCGGGCAAATAAGCCCACCCGAGCACCGCCACACTACATCATCCCCCTCACGGACTAAATGACTGCCGCAGGACGGGCATGCGTCCGGAAACTTGATTAAGGCATTACCGTCCTCGCTTTTTGCGACTTCAACAATTTGGGGAATGACGTCACCCGCACGCTGCACAATCACCTCATCACCCAGACGCACACCAAGCCTCTCTATCTCATCGGCGTTGTGAAGGGTGGCATTGGAAACAACAACACCGCCCACCGTTATCGGCTCAAGACGGGCTACTGGGGTGATTGC
>CAXBLS010000191.1:0-5549 GCA_963976585.1 uncultured Kordiimonadaceae bacterium | reverse complement strand
GGTGTAACCTTAACCGCATCGCGGGATAGCATTTCAATGACAATTTCAAGCTCTTCGGGGTTACCAAGTTCTAATATCGGTGTTCCGGCGGGAATGACCCCTTCCGATTTATGCAGTATGCGCAGCACCTTACCCGACACTGGTGCGCGCACCGATAACTGGCTGCCATCGCCACTGGTTGCGCCGCCCGGTTGGACCAACCTTGCACGGGCCGCCGCTAATGCACTCTGGGCCACGTCCATGGCGCTTTTGGCGGTATTAAGCTCCGTTTCGCGCAGCCTTACGGTAAGCTCTGCCCGCTCAAGCCTTGCGATGGAGACGTTACCATTTTCATAAAGACGCTTTGTCCGCACCAGTTCGGCATTGGCAAAGGCAAGCTCGGCTTCTGATCGCTCCAGTTTGGCGACTTCAAATCCTAAGGCTGCTTCGGCGCCCTGAATATCGGCCTGCGCCTGAATTTCTGAGCGGCTATCAACAAAGCGTGGATCGGCCGGGCGCATGTTGGCGATGATCGTATCACCGGCGATGACCGTGTCGCCCTGCTCGGCTTCGATACGCGTAACGCGGCCTTCTATCGGTGAATAAACCACATAAATATCATGGATTTTGGTTTTTCCCTCCCCGGTTAGGGTCACAAGCACATCACCGCGCTTAACCGTATCCATATCCACCAATACCGGGTTGGGGATCAACGCGAAAATAAGCAAGCCGACCGCCACTACGGCGAGACCTATTTTGATATATAGTTTTATTTGTTTCATGTTTTATTCCACACCCTTTTGCGCGGCCACAAGATCAATATTATCAACCTTACGCCAGACGAGATAAAAAGAAAATAATGCGCTTAAAAGCACGACAATAACCGCATAGGCATATGTATCATTATTAATATAAAGCGGCATTCTGAACAATTCGGTCTCAAAGCTTGCGATCAGGCCAGCGACCAAACCATAGCCGATAACAATCCCCATCGGGATAGAAAGAAAGACCACCACTGCCAGCTCACCAAATAGTATATAGGCGACCTCGCCCTTGGTCAGACCGAGCACGCGAAGCGCCGCAAGTTCACGCGCGCGTTCCGAAAACGCGATCCGCGCCGTATTATAAATAACACCACATGCTATGCAGGCTGAGAAGACAACGTAAACCCCCATCATCTGCATCATATTTTGATCCATTAACTCTTCGAATAATTCGCGCATTTTTGTCATCATCGCCATGCCGATAATCGATGGCACCTCTTTTATATTCTGGTATAACGGCCCGTTCCAGTTTGGGTCTATCATAAGCGCCGCCCCGGTCACCACCGGCCCCTCATTTAGCAGGCTATTGATCCGTTCAATATCCATAAAAGCGCCCATGCCAATAAATTCGTCGTAGATGGCGCTGACGGCCAGATCAAGTTCCGGCCTTCGATCGTCAAGCACTTCCGCTTTAACCACATCACCGACTTTAACGTCTAAAATTTCTGCTAGCATTCGTGACATAAAAAACCCGCCACCGGTAATATCAATCGGCTTTAAGTCGGCCCCCAGCACACGGTGAAGATCGGGTTGCGGTATAATGCCGGAAATTCCTGTTCGTTTACTTAAATGACCATGACTTAGATGCACCGCCACATCACGCAACGGTTCGACCTTCATCACACCGGGCATCAGGCGGATTTCCTCCAGCGCGGAAATATGACGCGGCTCAACAAATGAAATCATCATATCTTCGCGGTTTCCAATGTCATATTGGACATTCATCATATAATCCACGCTGTCGTACATGCTGTTGATCAATACAAGGATTGAAAGCGCAAACCCAACCCCAAGCGCCGATAAAAATGCGCGAATGGGCCGTCTTTCCACCTGCCGTAGGACAATTCGCGACAAAAATGAGAAAAATTTATCAATGCCAAGTCGCTCTAAGATCGTTCTCTTAAATTCGGTTGGCGCTTCTGCCCGCATCGCTTCTGCGGGTGGCAATGACGCCGCCTGTTTCATGGCAATCCATGTGCCCGCCGTGGCCGCCGCGGCGCAAAAGGCCACAGCAATGATCATCACATCCGCCGAATAGGTGTATCGAAGGTACGGAAAGCGGAAATAATCCGCATACATATTTAAAAGCCCATTGCCGAGCCACGCCCCACCGATCAGGCCGATGATACTACCCAGCGTGACAATCACCATCACCATACGCAAGTAATGAAGCGCGATTTCGGTTTCATTATAACCAACGGCCTTAAGCATGCCTATTTGCACCCGCTGGATCGCTACCTGACGCGTCATGACCACGTTAACGAGGAATGCTGCAACACAAAGAAATATAATCGGCGTGACGGTTCCCATGGTCCTGTTCTGGGCAAGTTCATTTTCCACAAACCAGTTTGATAGCTGCTCATCACGGCCATAGCTGATCAATCCGCCGTATGGCTTAAGGATACGGTCGAGCTCGGCTTTTACATCTTCCACGTTTGCACCGCGGTTTAACCGAACAGCCACATCATTAAACGCACCGTCCATATCCACCGCCGCTTCAAGCGCATGTTGGCTCATCCAAAACACACCAAAACGCTTATTATCGGGGATTAGCGCACCGGGACCGAGGCTATAAACATATTCGGGGCTAAGCACGACACCAACAATTTTAAGGGTGCGTTTATGGCCGTTGATGATCATATCGACAGTGTCGCCAAGGATAAAATCATGGGCAAGGACAAAGGCCTCACTGGCAAGGACAGCATCTTCTTCGTCCGGCCGGAGCAATCGGCCCCGCTCCAGATATATTTTATTGAGCAGCGGCTCCCGGTTATCAGGTAGCGATATGATCCTGCCTGTGGCGGGCTCCTCCATACCGTCAACCTGAATAATACCGCCAAAAGTAACGCGCGTTTCCACCTGCGATACGCCATTGATTTGCTTGATTTGCTCGTCCACATCCTGTGGCACCCGCTTCGCACCCGCCCAGACATCAGCAAATTCAGAACGGGCATAATAAATTTCCTGTCCCAATTCCAAGCTATCAATCACCCCGAAGCTAAGTACAAATGTCATAATTCCAGACGCCATGACAAAGACAATCGCCACCAACTGGCCTTTAATAATCCAAAGGTCCCGAAGCAGTTTTTTGTTCAGCGCTGAAATAATTTGTCGCATCATTACCACCTGAGTTCGCTGACTGGGGCCGGGTTTTCATTTTCAACAATGTTTGAAACGCGTCCGTCGGCAAAATATATCACCCGGTCGGCGACATCGGCAATCGCCACATTATGGGTAATGATGATGGTTGTGGTGCCGTAGGTACGGTTTACATTTTGAAGTGCTTGCAGCACCAAAATACCGGTTTCACTATCCAGCGCCCCTGTCGGTTCATCGCAAAGCATCACTTCGGGACGTTTGGCAATGGCCCGTGCAATGGCGACCCGCTGCTGTTCCCCGCCCGATAGCTGAGCTGGGAAATGGTTAAGTCGGTCATGAAGGTTAACCGCCGCGAGTGCTTCCGTTGCCGGCATCGGTTCAAGGGCGATATCCGTGATCAGTTCAACATTCTCAAGGGCAGTTAAGGAAGGCACCAGATTATAACTTTGAAAAACAAAACCAACATTTTCCCGGCGAAAATACGTAAGTTCCTTATCCGTCATATCAGCAAGGGCGTGACCCTTGAAATGAACATTACCCGATGTGGGCTGGTCGAGGCCGCCTATTATGTTGAGGAATGTCGATTTACCAGATCCGGAAGGCCCCAAAAGAACAATAAGCTCGCCCTTGGGAATTTCCATGGTTACACCACGAAGCGCATGAACGGTAAGTTCCCCAATCCCATATTGTTTGGTAATCTCATCGGTCCTAAAGACGATATTTTCTTCTGTTGTCGCATCAAGCATACACGCTCAACCTCCTAAATAATGATATTAAATCTAATTCAGGTATAGCGCAATTACATTGATGCGGGTCAATTTAACGACGCTAAATATACCGCCTCGGCGATTTTAATGTCCTGCACCGCCACGCCGGTCAGATCCGCAATGGTGATCTGATCCTCTGATGTACGCCCGCCACCAGCCGCGATCATCGCGCCAAGTTCGATAATATCAGTGTCAGTAATTTTTCCGGCGTCTCGGGCTTTGCAAACTTCACCGCGGGTTTCGCTCTGCGGGATGCTGTCGACCACCACCAAATCAGCAAAAGCAAGGATGTCCGCGTCCAGTTCCTGTTTTTCCAGCGTATCTGAACCCATGGCGGTGATATGAGTGCCTGGACGAACCATATCGGCGCTGATCAGTGGCTCATGGGCCGGTGTTGTGGTGACAATCAGGTTGGTATTGGCGCAAAGCTCAGCCATGTCCTTGGTCGCGTGGATGGAGTATCCGGCCGCATTCATATCCCTTTTATATTCAAGCAGTCCTTCGGTTGAGCGGCCCCAAACAATGATATCCTTGCAATCAGTAACGGTACTTAGATATTTCGCCTGCATACGCGCCTGAACCCCGGTACCAACAATACCAATGGCCCGAACAATTTTTGGCGCCATATATTTGGCCGAAATGGTTCCGGCAATAGCGGTCCTGACATCGGTTAGCAGACATTCATCATGCAAAATCGCGACCACTTCACCGGTATTTTGCGAAAACACACACATCATACCATTGCTAGTACAAAGACCGATTTTTTGGTTGCCATAAAAGCCAGAGGCAATTTTAATGACATAATAATCTTCGCCGGAAACACAGCCATATTTGATATGGACTTCGCCTTTATCCATAATCAGCTCACCAACTGGTGGCACATTGCATTTGCCCGCTGAATATTCAACAAAACCCTGCTCAATGGCCGGGATCGGGTCAAGCGACGGCAGGATCGCTTCAATTTCCGTTTTGGTGATGATTTTCATTGCGGGCTTCCCTGTAGTTGGTTTTTGAATTTAGCGATGACGTTAGGATAATTCACGCCTAAAGGCCAATATTATTTTACCATTTCGCGGCCTCATGGCCTTAAAAACTGATCCCTGTCATGATCAATATTGATCTCTGCCTGTTTGAGCCATGCTTGCTGGATAATTTTATCCTGATCAAGATCAATTGTCGTCTCTGCGAATGACATCATAACCCCGCTCACCTCACGATAATCACTATGCAGGGTAGCGTTTCTGGTCTTGGTTGCATCCACATCCACATGAAGTGCGCTTTCATCCATTGATGCTGCCTGTAAATAAGTGACTGGATCATAAAAGCGCCGCTCAAACTTGCCGGTGGCGCTGGTGATATCAATTGTATAGTGCTCCACACCTCTGAAATCGGTCATGCCCTGATAGTCGAGCGTGTAACCAAGCGATGATAGTTCATGAAGACCGTAAAGGTTGAAATGTACCCCACGCTGAAGCGCGCCCATACCTTCGTCACTTAATGGTTTTACATTCGCGCCTTCGCCGTCTTGCTGCCAACCATCGTTCGCAGATGATAATGCTTCCGTGAAAACCCGGGCATCGCCAATATAAATATCGATGCGCATCTGCCCGTCTCTGTTGGCACGGTAGTGCGCATCCATCAAATTTTCACCCTCTTTTAT
>CAXBLS010000190.1:0-5634 GCA_963976585.1 uncultured Kordiimonadaceae bacterium | reverse complement strand
CCGGTGTCAGGGACGAGGCCTCGGAGATGAAGTTTTCAGCCTTGCGTGTACGCCTAACTTTGCGTATCAATCGGTCGCCAAGAATATCTTGCTCTGAGATAATAGCGAATTTATCAGTTTCAAATCCGCTTTCAAGCGGCAAAATGATAAGCCCGACAATATCTTTTGTCAGTCGTTTTGCGCTTTTCCAGCTTTCCAGAAGTTTATGACGGCCCATACCGTGATCAGTGAGAACTGCACTTAACCGGTCGCGCGCACCAATGCTGTAACTGGCGAGATAAACTTTTTTACCAGCGTCCTGCAGAGCGAGGATATGTTTTCGAAGAGCATCATAAATATTGATGTTTTTATCGTTACGTTCGGGTGCGAAATTGCGTCCCGGGCTTCCTTTAAAGGGGCGGACATTTTGATCTGGGGGCGCACCAAAGGGATTAAACTGGTGGATGTTGAGTTTGGTTGCATATTCCTGCCACTTTGTAGCATCCATGAACAGGCTTGATGGCGGGACTGGTTTATAGGGGGCGATGCTATCGCTTTTTTGCGATGATTGCTCGTATGCACTTTTTCTTGCAAGATAATAATCAGACACTGCGCTTAAGCGTGTCTCGAATGCCTCCGTCGTCAGGTTGTCCATGCTGACATAGGCATCTGGCAAATAATCAAATAACGTCTCAAGTCGCTCATGAAAAAACGGCAGCCAGTGTTCCATACCGGCATGGCGCCGACCATTTGTGACAGCTTCGTAAAGTGGATCATTACCTCGTGCGGGACCAAATTCACTGACATACGCGCGTCGAAATGTGCTGATTGATTTGTCATCAAGAAAAATTTCACCCATGGGGATCAATTCTATCTGCTCTGTTTTGTTTTCGGTACGCTGACTGATGGGGTCAAATATTTTGATGCTGTCTACTTCATCACCCCAAAGGTCAAGACGGAATGGCTTTCTTGCCCCCGGGGGAAATATATCGATAATGTTGCCTCGAATGGCGTAGTCACCATGCTCAACGACTGTACTTGCTCTTGCATATCCATTATGAGCAAGAAAATTACTGAGTGCCTCACTGTCGAGCTGTTTACCGACGGCAGTCTTGAAACTGGACGACTTAAGGGTGCCAGCCGTTGGTATGTGCTGGGTCACCGCGTTGATAGTGCTGATTACTATCTGTTTTTTACCGTCGGGATTTAGAATCTTAATCAAACTTGTCATGCGGCGGGCAAGTATATCGGGATTTGGCGAGACGCGGTCATACGGAAGACAGTCCCAGGCTGGGAAGGTGATGACGTCTGCTTCCGGAATATAAAAACTGACAAGTTCCGCCATATTTTCCATGCGCAGGTCGTCCCGGGCAATATGAAGCAGAGTGCTTCTATCCTCGGCGTCCCGGGCGGCGTCTGCGAGTACCAGCGCGTCCATACCTTCCGGTACGTTGCTTAGGATCAGGGGAACATCTGCGGCGAATATGTTGCTCACTTGAGTATCTTGAGATAGTCGATGGATTTTAACATTCCCATCACGTCATGATCATAATGATCCGGATGAGGGCGATCACCGGTGATCCACGCGACAATATCAGAATCGGCTTCTCGTAATAAATTCTCATAATCATCGAGTTCGGTTTGATCCATCTTTTCCAAAAATTTATCGGCAAACGAGCCAAGTAAAATGTCGGCTTCTTTAATCCCGCGATGCCAGCTTCTGAATTTGAGCCGTTTTCTGCGGATTTCGATGCTTTCATCTTTATCGATCTGGCCTTCGATAAAACCGGGTGTATTAAATCGTGTCACTTAACTTCTCATTCGACAATTGATAAGATATGCTTAGTGTATATAAAAAAAAGCCGATAATTAAAACCTAAATGTTACGAGGCCCAATGCGACCAGAGATACTCTTCCCTTTATTTGCACAAACCGACAGTTTACCGGGCGTTGGCGCTCGGATAACAAGCAGCCTTGAAAAGGTGGCAGGGTCTCGGATACTTGACCTTCTCTGGCACCTGCCAGTGGATATTATTGACCGGCGTGCTGGTCCTGCGCTTAAGGATATATTGTTCGACCAGATTGTGACCCTGGAAATTACAGTCGGCAAACATGATCCGGCCCCATCAAAAAGCAAGAAACCTTACCGAGTCTGGTGTCATGATGACACGGGAACCATCGGTCTTGTATTCTTTCATCCGCGTCGGGATTATATTCTTGCGCAGCTTCCTGAAGGCGAAAAACGTCTGATCAGTGGCAAAGTAGAAGTCTATAACGGTCAGCTACAGATGAGCCATCCCGATTATATGGTCCCGCTGGACAAAAGGTCTGAGATACCGGAAATCGAACCCGTTTATCCCCTTACAGCAGGAGTGAGCGGTAAAGTGATGGCGAGGATCATTGGTGATGCGACTAAGAGAGCAACTCCGCTTCCCGAGTGGCTTGATCAGGCATTGCTTAATCGGGAGGGTTGGCCGGACTGGTACAGTGCGCTTGAGAATGTTCATCATCCGAAAACGTCTCAAGATGTAAATTCGAACAGTGTGGCAAGGGTCAGGCTCGCGTACGACGAAATATTTGCCAACCAATTGGCCCTTGAGATCATGCGAAGACAAACAAAAAAGAAAAAAGGCCGGGTGTTGAAGGCTACGAATATCCTGACAAATCAGGTTCTGTCCAAACTTCCATATGAGCTTACGGGAGCGCAGAAAAAATCAATCGAAGATATCAAAATCGATATGGCGGCCCCTGCGGCAATGATGCGCTTATTACAGGGTGATGTGGGAAGTGGTAAGACCGTGGTTGCGCTGCTTGCGATGCTGGTAGCCGTTGAAAATGGTGCCCAAGCCGCTATCCTTGCGCCGACGGAGATACTCGCGCGGCAACATTTTGTCAGCCTTAGTGAGATGGTAACGGGGGTCGATGTCAAAGTTGCTATCCTCACGGGCAGGGACAAGGGTAAGAACAGAGATGCGATCCTATCAGATCTTGCATCGGGTGAGATTGATGTGCTGGTCGGCACACATGCAATATTCCAGCCGGATGTTATTTATCATGATCTTGCTATGGCGGTGATTGATGAACAGCACCGTTTTGGCGTTGAACAAAGAATGAGTTTATCGGCCAAAGGTAAAAGCGGTATGAGCATGGATATTCTGACGATGACCGCGACACCGATTCCACGGACACTCACCCTAACCGTATATGGGGATATGGATGTCTCAAGGCTCGACGAAAAGCCGCCGGGGAGAACGCCGATTGATACCCGGGTGATACCACTTAACCGCATTGATGATGTGGTTGGCGCGACAAAGCGTGCGATTGATGGTGGTGCTCGTGTTTATTGGGTTTGCCCGCTAGTGGACGAGTCTGAAGTTCTTGATCTCGCGGCTGCGGAAGAGAGATACCGTCATTTAACTCAAATTTTTGGTGATCGGGTTGGGCTTGTACATGGTAAAATGAAAGCCAAGCAAAAAGATCAGGTTATGAAACAATTTTCCTGTGGAGATATCGATATTCTCGTTTCGACCACGGTGATTGAAGTGGGTGTTGATGTGCCGGAGGCAACGGTGATGATCATTGAACATGCCGAACGATTTGGCTTGTCTCAACTGCATCAGCTTCGCGGCCGTGTTGGTCGCGGCGCAGCAAAATCTAGCTGTCTTCTTCTTTATGGCACATTGGGCGAGACAGCAAAGGCGCGGCTTAAAATTATGCGGGAAACTGAGGATGGTTTCATCATTGCCGAAGAGGATCTTAAACTTCGCGGGGCTGGTGAAGTGTTGGGAACCCGTCAAAGCGGCCTGCCGAAATTTAAGGTCGCAAGTCTTGAAGATCATAGTCAGTTGATCCCGATGGCCCGCGATGACGCGCGGTTGGTTCTTGAAAATGATCCGGCGCTCACCGGTGAACGCGGAAAAAATCTACGTACTCTACTCTATTTGTTTGAAAGAGACGAAGGCGTCAAATACCTTAAGTCCGGATAAAGACATCGTAACGGGTTGATTTCCCCACAATCTGATGAGAAGGGGTCGGTAGCCCCGCCATTGCTCCCGCCTTCATTGGCCATTTTAAAACCACGCGTGATTTCGCAGTTGCCAGTGCGATATCCATCAATATTTTGGCGTCCGGGTCAGAGCCGACAATTTCACGTATCATACGGAGTTCCTTTTTGACCAGTGCGGATTTGCGCGTGGCGGATGCATAGGATCGATCAGGATAATTTCAGGATCTAAAGCGGGAAGTAGATCTTTTGCGTCGCCGTGCAAAAGTGTCATACGACTAACAATTTTCGCATAGTCCTCACTAAAGCGTTTTGCGCGTTCCAGACCGTCCATTAATAATTCATGCATATGGTCGTTGCGTTCAATCAGCTTGACATGTGCACCCAGCGATGCAAGCAGAAAAGCGTCACGGCCAAGTCCGGCAGTAGCGTCAACTATGTGTGGATTTTTGCCACCTTTTAACCCAGCGGCTTTCGGCAGT
Source organism: uncultured Kordiimonadaceae bacterium (assembly GCA_963976585.1). GTDB lineage: Bacteria > Pseudomonadota > Alphaproteobacteria > Sphingomonadales > Emcibacteraceae > Pseudemcibacter. The sequence continues at coordinate 1,170 of CAXBLS010000190.1, read as the reverse complement.
GCCTGAGAGCGGCCACCACCATGTTTGAGACGGTGACCAACGGCACCTCCAACAAAATCACAGATTAAATCGTCAGGGTCATTCGTCATCTTTTACCGGGAGTTCATCAGGATTTACAAGACCGGCTGAAATGACATATTTAGCAGCTTGATCCGTGGTCATATCCAGATAAATCAAATCCTTTTTAGGCACAAATAAAAGAAAACCGGAGGTGGGATTAGGTGTCGTTGGTAAAAATAAATTAATCACAGTTTCATCCATTTTATCCTGAATTTCACTGGTGTTATCCGCTGAAACAAAGGCAATCGCCCAAATGCCCTTGCGAGGATATTCAACCAGAACCACATCGGTGAAGTTCGTGCTGTCTGAAGCGACGACAGTCTCAAAAATTTGTTTTAAAGTACCGTATACGCTTCGAATTATTGGCATACGGTCAACAATTCTCTCACCAAAGCGTATAAGAGCACGACCAAAAAGGTTGGCCGTGAGTGCGCCAAGGATAATTAGAAATATAACCACGAATATAAGGCCAAGCCCCGGTATCGAGACCGATTCTAGATAGGTCTCCGGATTATATGCTGCCGGGATGATCGGCTTAACTTTTTCGTCAACCAAAGTAATAAACCACCAGCCAATGTACATGGTGATGCCAATTGGAGATGCGACAACAAGTCCAGTGAGAAAATAATTTCTCAATCGGTGAATAAGTCTGACTTTTTTGATGGGTTCATTTGTCTCTGGCATTTATAAATCTTTTTGAAATAATCTGTATGTTTTATATTTAACGCAACCCACGGTCTCAAGCAGTTTTGATAGGCGCGTATTTTCCTCAAGTACCCAAGAAAGCTCTGCTTCCTCAACTCCGATGGCAGTTGCGGTTTGGCGGCAAGCTTCGAACAGGCCCAATGACATAATACCGCTTAAGCGGCTGTTTTGATATTCTTTTCTCACGCCCATCAGCGGAACGCGAACGGTTTTAAAGCTCGGCTTAAATTTAAGACGCCAAAGCAGTTTCAAGACACCAAACGGAAACAGTTTCCCGTCTAGGTCTTTGATGATTTCATTGATATTGGGCAATGTCACCATCATCGCTTGCGGCACCCCATCTATTTCGGCAATGTAGGTGAAATCCTCACGGATGATCATCTTGAGTTCTTTTACCGCATGGTC
>CAXBLS010000189.1:0-5716 GCA_963976585.1 uncultured Kordiimonadaceae bacterium | reverse complement strand
TAGAGTGGCCATTCGGTAGCAGTTTCGATTGAGCCAACCCACTTAATGTATTTTTCTTGGTCGGATTTCGGTAAAAAACCCTCAGTTAATTCGCGAAATTTATTTTCAATTTCATCTTGGCTCATGGGAGTTTCTGGATCTCCGCGGCGATAATAATTTTCTGCTTTATATTCATTATCTGAAGTCGTGAGGATAATCTTGCATGGCCTACATCGCGGGAATTCTTTATTGATGTCTTCGTCGAATAGCACGTTTATTTTTTGCATTAGAGAGATAATATCCGGATCGGTTAAAGATTTCTCATCGATGTTGGTAAAGCTGATAGAGCCTTTCACCAACAAAAGAGCAAGGCAGTATTTTACACTAAACTTGGCCTGTGCAACGGTTGCTGGTTTTTCGATATTTGCGATATCGATGGTCTTTTGGTAAACGAAAACATCAATGTTTTTGACGTCGTCATGGCCGATATCATGCTCGTCTTGAATTTTACGTAGAGCATCTATCATTGAATGAGTTTGACCACAGGTCGGGTATGCTTTGAAATTTGCTTCATCAACTTTATGTATTTTGCCCAAGTCTTTAATTAAATAAGACAAATCACTATTTGCGCTATAGGCGTTAGCGACACCTCTTGTACCTTCAAAAATATTAGTAGGACCGGCAATGTTTGCTTTTGCGGTGAACGCGGAAATTATACCATTCTGGGCACTTTTGGCCGGATGCAGAACTTTTGCTGTCAGGCAATTATCATCTAAAAACTGCCAAAGTCCTGCCATTTGTGTGCCGGCATGGGCAAGTGTCCATACCGTTTGCTCTTCGCTTAGTTTTAAAATTTTCGCGGCCGCGGCAGCGGCGCCAAATGTGCCTGCTGTTGCCGTTGTATGCCAAGTATTATAATGACTTTGGTTAAGACATTCGCCGACCCGTATCGCCAACTCATATCCGGCAATGGTAGCCTCAATGATGCCTTTACCATCAATGGCAGCTTCTGATCTTAAGGCAAGAATAACAGGAAAAACAACCGTTCCTATATGCATAATAGACGCTCGGTGACCGTCATCGGTCTCCGCAATGTGACCAAGCGCTGCATTGGCAAATGCTGCGTAGGACGCGGTTGTTTTAACCTTGCTGCCTAAAATTTCTGCGTTACCGTCTCCACCAAGCTCTTTTGCTAAATTTATATAGCTAATAGCAGTATCTGAACTAGACGCATGAAATACCCCGCCCATATAATCCAGCAAACATTGCTTCGCTTTTTGTACAGTGCTGCTTGATAGCTGTTCGTATTTTAACTCAAAAACGTGATGAGCGAGTGTTTCTGCGTAACTCTGGTTCATTTTATGCTCGCTGCTCTTGAACTTTATTAAAGAGAAATTTTATAATTGGAAACAACACAAAGCATGCCGATGCAATAAGCAAACCCAAAGAAATGGGTTTTTCGATAAATATCATATAGGATCCATCTGAGATCGCGAGTGCCTGAGAGAACCCTCTCTCCAGCATTGCCCCAAGTATGATCGCCAATACAAACGGCGCGTGGGGTAAACCAACTTTATCAAACCCAAAGCCGAGAACACCAAAGGCTAATGTTACCCATATATTGAACAAACTATTATCAATGGCATAGGCACCTGTACAGCAAAGTAAAATAACAATGCTCGCAAGGAATGCTTGGGGTATTTTAAAAACTGTTCTGGATAAAAATTTACCGAACAATAACCCTAATGGTCCCATAATTAAGTTGGCAACAAAAAAGCCAACGATGATCAAATATGCGATATCAGGTGACTTGTCAAAAAGTGCTGGGCCAGGTCTTAACCCTTGGATCATAAGAGCACCTAGAAATAATGCTGACGTCGCATTACCTGGAACACCTAAAGATAATAAGGGAACCATGGAACTTGCGACCACTGCATTATTAGCGGCTTCAGGTGCAGCAATTCCTTCCGGGACACCCGTTCCAAATTCCTTGTCTTTGTTGCTTCTTACGGCCTGACCGTAAGATAAGTAAATTGCCATAAGCATGCCAGCACCGGGGATGATCCCCATAATATTACCTATTGCTGTTGACGTGCACCATGTAGGAAGCAGTCTTTTTACCATTTTCCAGTTTGGCAATATACGTCCGACTTCTGGCACAATGGCCTCTTGTGTACCTTCACTACGTTGCTTAACCATTTTTTCTATCATGTGAAAAACGCTAGCAACCCCAAATAACCCAATAAGCATTGGTACGAAGGGAACGCCTTCATATAGCCAAACGCTGCCAAAATCATAACGTGGAAATCCAGTTTGCGGGCTTAAGCCGATGGTCGAGACAAATAGACCTAATGCGCAAACGATAAGGCTTTTAATTATATTTTTTCCACTTAAACCTGCCACAGTACTAAAGCCAAGGATCGCCAAAGCACAGTATTCCGCTGGCCCAAACTTAAGAGCATAAATAGCAAGTGCAGGTGCGAAAAACATCAACACAAGAGCACTGACAAGGCCACCAAAAACGGAACTGATGGTGGATATGCCAAGTGCCTTTCCGGCTTGCCCACGTTGGGTCATTGGGTATCCGTCAAGCAATGTGACAACAGAGGAAGCAGTTCCGGGAATTTTCAATAGAATTGCGGGGATAGAACCACCGTAACAGGCAGAACAATAAACTCCTACTAGCAGCATCAAAGCACTTGATGGCTCAAGCGTAAAAGAAATCGGGATAAGTACTGCCAAAGTTACGGTATCATTAATGCCAGGAATTGATCCGACAACAAGGCCAATCAAAACGCCCGCAAAAAGAAAAATAAACACGGAAGGCATCATTATTTGACTAAAGGCTAAAACTAAATTTTCCATAATTTTCTTCCCTTATTCAGTAAAGCCCGGCAACGGAATATTTAAAATAAACAAGAACACGACCCAACAAAGCAAAACGGCAGCGAGTGGTGTCATTGCAAGATATTTAATTGATCTGTATCCGAACAAAATTGATAAAGACAAAACCAATATAAAGGATGTGATAATATAGCCTAAGAAGGGCAATAATATAATATATGCACCGATCCCCACAGCAGTAATTGCGATTTTAATTAGAGCACTCTTATTGATGTCTACCTTTTCATCATCATGCTTATTTGTGATCGATTGAATAAAAAGTAGTGCCGATAAACCAATTAATATGGCACTAATCCAAACAGGAAACTCGCCCGGCGTCTGAGGGAAGCTTTTAGCTTCCATAAAAATCAACGCACCGGCTACCAATAACACAATGGATAGATAAGTATCTAATCGTACTTGTTTCATTGTCACGTCCTCCTCTTAAAATCAAATTTGGCCGATAATTATTTTGTTATTGCGCCTTAAGGCTTGGTAATATTTGTTCTAAATTCTCAACTACAGAAACTACATATTTCCTAAATTCTTCAGGCGATCTATAGCTAATTGGATAGCCCGCAATTGCCATTCTTTCTGCATTCTCAGGATCTTGAATGATACCACTAAAAGCCTCGGCCAGTTTCTGCTGAATACCTGCGGGGGTTGAGGCGGGCACGGCAAGACCTCTAAACGCGCCCCATTCAATATCAATATCTTGCTCAATAAATGTTGGTAAATTTGGAAAAGACGCGTCTCTTTCTGCTGTCATAATACCTAAGCTTTTTAACGAGCCGTTTTTGATATATTCACTGGCTTCTGAAATGCCCATCATGGTTGCATCTACATGATCACCCAAGATTTGTTGAATTTGTTCAGCTGCACCCTTGTTGTGCAAATACGTAAAATCAACGCCCGTCTTTTCGGAAAGAACCAAACTCGCTATATGGTGCGATGTGGAATGCCCGGAGGTGGAAATTGTAATTTTTTTGACTTTTCCTGCCTCAATAAAATCTTCGATAGAATTATGAGGCGATCCAGCTGGTACAATTAATACTTCCGGGTCATAGCCATACATTCCAATTAGCCCGAAAGATAGGTGATTATACGATGCATTTTTTGTAAAAGGGTTTGATGTAACTGAAGAGGAAAATGCAAGAAGATTATACCCATCTGCATCGGCCTGTGCTCCAGCGGTTTGACCTATCACGCCTCCACCACCTGGCATGTTGCGTACAACTATCTTATTATCATTTAAATAATTTGGCGCAACCGAGGCAAGCATTCTAATTGTTGTGTCAACGCCTCCACCGGGTGAATAAGGAACAATAACTGTCAACTCTTTGGCTGGGAAATTTTCAACATCATCGCTTGATACACTAACATCCTTTTCGCCGCATGCGCCCAGCAATAACCCCAAGATTAAAATGACTGTATTTCTAGCTATATTCATCCTATTTTTCCTTTTCCTTGGTTCTTACGGTTTATTTATCTGATCTGATTTCTTTTAAATAATTATATACAGTATGACGTGACATATCGAGGATGCGTGCAACCTGTAATACCACGCCCCTAAATTCAAAAACTTTACGCAACTCGAGCATCTCCACAACTTTCACTTTTTCTTTTTTGTTGAGTTGAGATGGTTCTTTCCCTTTACCAACGGTTGCAATTATTTCCAAGATTACAGAGTCCATTGTCTCGTGAAAGTTATTGGCTAAATTTTCTTCGGATGGGGCAGAGAAATCCATACCCAGACCAACAATTTCTTCAAGTGTTTCTTTTGCAACAATCAAGTTTGTAAGATCAAAAGTTAAACTCATACAAGCAACGATTTTACCATCTCCATTTCTGTAAAAAAGAGTGGTATTCCTCGTTACTCGACCATCTTTTGTAGCGCTACGGTAATTAAATAAATTTTCGGAGCTGTCACTTATCGTATTATCTTCTTGAACCAACCGTTTATATATCAGGTCAGTAATTGGTGCGCCTAATTTCCTGCCGCTTATATTTCCTGCGATATGTACAAGAGAATACCGTAAATCTGTTAGATCATGAACGGTTACTTCACAACTTTCCCCCAATGACCTTTGAAGGCCATCAGCGGTTGCAATTAGCATATCTATTATGTCCGTTCTTTTCATGTCTGTCGCTTCTTTGAATATCTCATAAAGGTATCGCTGACATATTAGCATGTCAATAAACTTATACAATAATTTGAAATTTGAAAAAATAGTGTTGAATAAATAAATGTAAAAAGTTATAAATGGTTATATTTAAAAGATATTTAAATATACAAATATTATACAAAATGTTGAAATGAGAAATGCTTTTGCTTACTATTCAGAGTTACGCTAACATCACGCATAGTAAAATTGGCTGTAGATTCGTTCTAATCTTAGCATATCTATTACGTTTGCCCAAAGGTACTGACACAGTTTAAAGGAATACAAATGAAACGAGAAACCAAGTTAATGCACTATGGTAGGTCTCCACAGCCAGGACCTGCCAATCCTCCTGTAGTAAGAGCGTCAACTATATTACATGAAACTGTGGCAAGCTTTCGCGACACCAACAAGCGCAGAGAAAAGGATGATACTGTCTTATCATACGGACGAAGGGGCACGACTACAGCATATGCCCTTGCGAATGCCGTTTGTGATTTAGAAGGCGGCGACGCTAGCTTCTTATTTCCAACGGGAATAGCCGCGCTCGCCGGGGCAATTTCAGCCTATTCTAGTTCAAGGGACCATGTGTTAATCGTCGATAGCATTTTCCCGGCAACACGCACCTATTGTGAAAACCAGCTTCGAAGGAATGGCGTTGAAATTGATTATTTTCCCGCCGATGCAATTGA
>CAXBLS010000188.1:0-5793 GCA_963976585.1 uncultured Kordiimonadaceae bacterium | reverse complement strand
CGTATCCACCGATAAAGACCTAAACACCATTGATGATCTGCTAAGGCCTTTCAACGAAGCTATAAATTCAAAAACCAAAATACTGGCTTTCAGTCATGTCTCTAATGTGACCGGGACCACACTTCCAGCCAAGGAAATGACAGCCCTTGCCCACACTAACGACGCGAAGTGTCTTGTGGATGGTGCACAAACCTTTGGTTATATGGATATAGATCTTCATGATATAGGCTGTGATTTTTATACATCCAGCGGGCAAAAATGGATTCTTGGCCCCCGCGAGGCTAGCTTTGTCTATGTGAAGAAAGACGCTCAAGCGGAGCTTTGGCCCAACATTGTTACCGTTGGTTGGGAACGTTCAAAAGCCAATGGCGCGCAGAAATATGAAAGCCTTGGTCAGCGCGATGATGGTCGGCTGTGGGCGCTGGGCCGGGCAGTGGAATTCCATACCATGATCGGTCAGGCCAAAATCGAAGCAAGGATAAATTATCTGACAAACAGGCTAACCGCCAATATGAGAGCCAAAATCCCACACATTCAAGTGCTTACAGAGCAGGCAGAAGGATTTAACAGTGGTATTTTTGTCGGGCTTATCCCCAATACCAACGCGCCGGAAGCAGCCAAAACTATATATGAGAAATACCGCATTTCGGGGGCTATTGGCGGTCGGGATGATGTACTTCGTGTGCGCCTATGCCCGCATATTTACAATAGTGCCGAACAAATGGATCTGATCGCCGACTATGTCGCCGCATCAGTATAAGGAAAAATAAAATGCTAAAACAATTCAGCCTGACCTTTTTGTCAGTCGTTCTTCTTACGGCTTGCTCCATAGAAACAGACGGCACCGCGGACAACACCCTCACCGAAGCTGAAAAGGCCGATGGATGGGAGCTGCTTTTCGATGGGAATGATATAAATGAGAACTGGCGCGGCTATAAAATGGAAGATGCCCCCACCAGCTGGGTGATTGATGACGGAGCCATATTCTTTAATCCAGAAGTGGGCGGCACCAACGGCGATATTATTTCCCGTGAACAGTACGGCCAGTTTGAATTCGCGCTCGAATGGAAGGTAGCCCCGGGTTCAAACAGCGGCATTTTTTATCATGTCGTTGAAAGTGACCAGTATGAGTTCCCTTACGAAACAGCACCGGAAATGCAGGTTCTGGATAATGACCTTCACCCGGACGCCGCGTTTAAGCAGCATCGTGCCGGTGACTTATATGATCTGATGGAAAGCCGTGTTGAAAATGTGGTGCCTGTGGGTCAGTGGAACAAAGTCCGCATTATCGTGCGCGGCAATACCGTTCAGCACTGGCAGAATGACGAACTGGTCATTGAAACCACCATGTGGGACAATAACTGGGCGGCTCTTATTGCTGACAGTAAATTTGCAACATGGCCGGGTTTTGCTAAAAGCAAGATAGGTCATTTCGCACTGCAGGACCACACTGATCCAGTATGGTTTAAAAATCTGAAGGTAAAAAGGCTGGATTAATCCCGCTCTTTTTCATTAAGGTGTGATTTTATCAGTTGCAAGAAGAAGGCAGCCGAGATTCCGGATGCCGAAAACAGCATACACATCACCATGATTTGGTAGCGCACTGCGATGAGTGGAGAAACGCCGGACAGGATCTGCCCGGTCATCATTCCCGGCAGTGAGACGAGCCCAACTCCGAACAACGCATTTACGATGGGAATAAGCGCGGCGCGAAGTGCTATGCTTCGCGCTTTATCATAAGTCATCCCTCTTGCCATTTCGGCGTCCAGCCGCTCTGCCGCAAGGCTTATACTGTTCATAGAGCCAGAAAAAATCATCCCGCCAAGCGGTATCAAGTACCTTGGCTCGTACCAGGGATCAAGCCCAAGCACCCCCTGAGTAATCAAGAGAAGCACAAGTCCACCACCCGTTAATATAGATACAAGGGCTAATGGATAAAGGGTTTTTCTTCTTAATTTAACCGTGCGCAGTGATATCCAACTTGACACAAAAAGCATCACAGCAAGCACCGCAAGCACGATCCAGGCATTTTTGGCTTCAAATAAATACGCGAGAAAATACCCGACAACCAGTAGCTGCACCAGCATCCGCGATATACCAAGCAATGCTTCGCGCCCATCACTGTTCCAACGGTAAAGGATATAGACAACAACAATCACCGGAATAAACGCAAGCGTCAGACTTTCCAGTGGTATTATATGTATGCTGTCCATAATTGCCCTTAAGAATAAAACTGAAACGACTTTATAACAGCATGCATAGAAAAGCACCGAAAAAAAATGATATTTTTTTAGATTGCCAATTGCCCCTGATAAATTTTATTATATGTATTAACCGGACAGGGTAGACAATAAAATGATCCAAATAAAATTAAGCGGCGTTACTGTTGACGATCAGGATAAAGCGCACAAGTTCTATACCGACATCGTCGGCTTCACGACAAAACAGAATATTGATCTAGGTGAATATAAGTGGCTTACGGTTGGCCAACCGGACAGTGCCATAGAATTATTGCTCGAGCCCGACGCCCTGCCCGCCGCAAAAATTTATCAAAAAGCGCTATTTGATCAAGGCATCCCGGCAAATGCCTTTACCGTTGACGATATTGACGCGGAGTATAAAAGGCTAAGTGGTCTCGGTGTCAAATTCAAATCAGAGCCCAAAGAAATGGGCCCGGTCAAGCTTGCGATCTTTGATGACACCTGCGGCAATCTCATTCAACTCTATCAGGAAATGTAAATGAAAAAACTAGTTATAGCTCTTGCAGGGTTAATGATCATTTTTAGCAGTTTGGCAAGCGCACAGGAAGATTATGTATTTCGCAACAATGTTCGTCCTGAATATAATAATAATATTTCACAGGACGACTTCAGCGCCCTACAATCAAAAGGCGATTTTGCCTTGATTGATGTTCGCCTCAGCGAGGATTTTGCTCTGGATCTCATTCTTATCCCCGGTGCAGAATATAAAGACCCGGAAAACATATCAAAGTGGGCACTTGAGATACCCAAAGATCAGAAAGTGATACTTTACTGCGTTAAGGGCGCGTGGGTTAGCCACAAGGCAGCCACTTACCTAAGCGAACAAGGATACGACGTCACAACGCTGGATGGTGGCATTCGTGACTGGAAATTGAAAAACAATAAATAATCCATGATAAACGAAAAAATAGACCATCATTTTAATGAGCTGTCCCCGGTTGACTTCAATATTTTCCAAGGGGCTTCGCTTTATGAAAAACTTATAAACGAAAATGTGGGTTTAGAGAAATCCACCGCCCTTCATGATCATATCTGCATCATAAAAGAACAAATAGAAAGCGTCCTTAATCAGGAAGACGAACATCTCGCCGTCGTTTACAATTTCCTCAGCGATCAAGAGCAACAGCACTATCTGAGCTTTCTACAGGCGCTGGATGCTGACATTGAAAAATATAGAGAGAATTTGATATAAAAAAGGCCCCGATGGGGCCTATTTGGTTAATGGCGGAGAGGAAGGGACTAACCCCTTCTAGTAATAACAAAGACTTAGACTGTCTAACCAGTCAAAATACGGACATTGAATCTAAAAGAGAATTAAATTTATTGTCTAACCCGGAACCCTGCGTAGGGTATCTAGAAGAGAAATATACGCTCAGATATATTTCCAATCCATATACACACATTGATCCTTTCGACACCTTTATTGACCTCGAAACAATAACTCAGATTATTGCGGAATCGGATGAGGCTCATGGCGATTGTGATTTAGAAGAAGACGATGCCCCTGAGGAAGATGATGTCTTGGAGCAGGACTATTCGATTGAGCGTTATGGACATGAGTGGTCAAATGATCCTGAATTATCCCAAGACAGCCACGAGTGGTTGTATGGCGATAGGTTAAAACCTAGTCAGAAATATTTGGATGCCAGCAAGCAATGGTTAGGGGAAAAGAAATGAAAAATTCAGCTTATAACTCACCTCCGGACAAGCTAAAGGCCGGGATTGCAGTCCCAGCCTCTATAAGAAAACCCAATTTCACACAATCAAATTCCTCAAAGGGATTGTATCAAGATAACTGTGAATATGCAAGCCTGAACATGGCTGAAATAGCCCCTAGGCTGCTTGGAGACTCTAATAAACGACTATCCACACGAACCCAGCTTAGATATGGAAACAAGGGTTCGTTGTCGATCAACATTGAGCGCGGGATATGGTTGAATTTTGAATCAGGTGAAGGTGGCGGTGTTCTTCAACTCGTTAAAAGAATGCTTAACTGCGATAATCGGGAAGCCTGGCAATGGGTCAATGAGGGCAAGTTTAGCCCCCCACCATTACCCAAAGCAATCAGGCCGCCAAAAGATAATTCACAGGCTGCAAAAGAGATTTGGCAAATGGGTAAACCTATTGCCGGAACACTTGCTGAAACATATCTGAACAACAGGGGCATAATAATTGACCCCGGCGCGAATGTTTTGAGGTTCATTAAACACTGTCCATTTGGGCGGGATAAACGTCCCTGCATGGTGGCTTTATATAGAGATATATTCACTGATGAAATAACAGGCATTCACAGAACAGCATTAACGCCGGACGGTCAAAAGATAGACCGCAAGATGTTAGGGCGTTCAAAAAATGCGGCAATCAAGCTAACCCCTGATGAGAACGTCACCAATGGCCTAGGCATTGCGGAAGGCATTGAAACCGCCTTAACCGTTATACAGGCCGGATGGTCGCCCGTATGGGCTATGGGATCAGCAACAGGCATAGCAAACTTTCCAATATTACCCGCTATCGAAGCACTTACCATACTTGCAGACAATGACCCGGCTGGACTAAGGGCGGCAAAACAGGCCGCAGAGCGGTGGAAGTTCAAAGAAGTATATATCCGATACCCGGAACGCTTAAAGACTGATTTCAATGATTATGTGGGAGGGAATTAAGATGAAAGCTCCAGAAGAAATACTAGGCGGTAATGTTGAAACCTTTATGCCCGAAAAGGCATGGGGCGAAACGAGCGCAAACGATGACAAAAAAAGGTTCGTTACAATTAATGCAGTAGACCTTGCAAATAAAGAATTTCCGCCAATCCGGTGGACTGTTCCGGACATCTTACCAGAAGGGCTAACCGTTCTCGCAGGCAAGCCGAAGGCAGGTAAATCATGGCTAGTGTTAGATTGGGCGGTTTCAGTTGCCCATGGTGGCACAGCTATGGGATCGGTTGATGTGGAAGGAGGCGATGTGCTTTACCTCGCACTTGAAGACAATCAAAGACGTCTGAAAGGCCGTATGGAGTTAATGCAACGGTATGGAACAAGGCCAACACGCTTGGCATATGCTACAGAAGCCCCGCGCGTTAATGAAGGGTTCGTTGAAAGAATGGAAAGCTGGTTAGATGACTACCCAGAAACCCGACTAATCATCATTGATACCCTTCAGCGCATACGACCACAGACAAGCGGAAACAACGTATATAAGGAAGATTATGAAGCAGTACAGTCATTACAAGACTTGGCAGGAAGCCGGAATATATCAATTGTTATTGTCCATCATACCCGCAAGTCAGACGCGGATGATATTTTTGACACAATTAGCGGAAGTAACGGGCTTGCTGGTAGTTGTGACAATCTGATGGTCTTGGCTAAGCAAAACGAAATCACCAAGCTTTGCGGCAGAGGTCGAGATATGCCCGACTATGAAAAAGCAGTCACGTTTGATCCTGCAACATGTACATGGACAATTATAGGTGACGCTGATGTGATAGCAAGTACCAGCGAAAGGCAAGCCGTACTTGACGCAATACTTGATGCAGATG
>CAXBLS010000187.1:0-5793 GCA_963976585.1 uncultured Kordiimonadaceae bacterium | reverse complement strand
TGACGGCTTGTACGGCGGTCATTTTTTCAAAAGCCGGAAGCCGGGGTGCGTTCTGTGCATTCGATGCGTCGATAAAGGCGCGCAGCTTACTGCTCGTACGCTCTATGTCTGTGCGGACCTTATCTAGTGCCTGCCTTTGACGCTTTGCCATTTGCCTATTGTTGGAATACACCGTCTGCAAGTCCACTTCACCTGGCAGAGATTCTAGCGTCCTGGCGATAGAGGCGGTGAGGTTCCCGCTATCCATCCGGGCCAGATCAGCGCGAAGAGCATCGGATTCCGTTTCAATGTCACGCATGCGTTTGGCTGTCGGCTTGTTGGAGGTCACAATTTTACGAACTCTTTCGAGCCGGTAGCGCGCCTGTTCATTTAGTGTGTCCGATCTCTCAACGAAGTCAGCGATTTCGTCTTCAAGATTGATAAGTCGTCCTCGAATTATGCCCAGAGCGTTATGGACCGCGCCGGGGCCAGGTTCACCGGAATACAGACCAGTCTTGAATTCCTGCTCAGCAGCGGTTTTGTAGCGCGCAGTTTCCAGCCGTAAATCAGATCTAACGCTTTCGACACTCAGCGCGCGCTTGAATGTTGCATCGAGCACATCCCCCATACCCTCGACGTAACGCGATTGATGAAGCTCCTGCGCATCCCGCCCTTTGAGCCAGGCGGCATTGAAAGAACTGCTGAGGAAAAAGAAGATGACGCACCAGCACAAGATAACGACCAGGCTCAATGCCTTTTTCCACGGCTCTAAAAGCTCGGGCACGATATTGATAGCAAAATCCCATATCAGGTAAATCGCGCAGCCGCTTGCAATGGCAAACACGGTTGAACGCGCTTTTTCAACAAAAGTGAGTGCGTCCAAAGAGGCGCCGCCATAGGTGAAAAGTGCAGAAGCTGCGGCGAGTACGAACAGTATTTTTCGGACAATTTTGAGATCGCCTTTGCGATAAGCAGCAAGAAGCCGGTCCATATTGGCACCTCATATGCAATAAAAAAATGCATCTGAAAATTTCAGATGCATCTTGGATACCAAGCCCCGAATAAGAGATTCCTCGTGGGTGTGTCGCAGTAGTTCTCTGGGCTGCGGCGTCTCTAGCGCTCCCTTTTCCGATTTACCCCGGGCGCATTGACCTTGAATTCAACACCTCGTTCTTTTTCAAAAGAGGATGAAAGTGTAGTACCGTTTTTGCGGATTTCACTTTTCAGATTTCCAAAGTGGATGTTTATGGCGGCTTGCTGGTGATACCACTCACCGCGTCTTTCCTCATATTCACCGAGCAGGTTTCGGTGTTCTTTTGAGCCTAAATCGAACTCAGGTATGGGCATGGCACTATTTGAAAGTCCATCGCGTTCGCGTAGCCATTTCTGGTCATGCTTATCCAGAACGGCTTCGTGGTTTTGTACGTTTGCTATTTCTGCGCGGGCCGTTCCGCCAAGCGAATAATCCGGTAGTGCTTTGGTCGGGGCTGAACTAAGTTCGAATTCCCTTCCAATATCGGGCGCTTTGTTTGATCCGGTTTTTTCGGGCATATTAACTCTCCTATATTACACTGAGTGCAGATCACCGGACTGCGATGACCAGTCACCTTCAGGCGTTAGCGCTTGCTTAGCGCCTTTAAATGCATAGCGGTCCATCACCTGACTACATGCCGTCAGCCGGGTTAGGCAGTCCCGGCAATCCTGCGCGCCAAAAACCGTGCGAATATCATTACGTTGATCGAAGTAGGTGAATGACAGAACACCAGAGCGCCCGTAATATCGTTTTCGCGCGCCTTGCCACCAGCGCCGGACGGATTTGCTTTCACGGTATGAAAGGACGATTTCTTCACGTTTGGTTTTATCGTGCGGGTACAGTGCGAAACTATGCGGCTGGTTTCGATCAAAACGCTTCTCGCCAAGCGGGCTCTTCACAACGAAATGCTCTGGCGTGAACACCACACTTACAGTGTGTTTGAAAGCGTCGTACAAACCATGCTTCACACCAAAATAGACAGCTGCAGGTGCAATCAGTACTCCGCCGAGCAACCAAAGTTGCTGCGTCTCAAACTGCCATAGTGAAGCCTCACCGATTTTAAAGATGCCATACGGCACGGCACAGACGGTCAATGCACTGCACGCAACTGCCAGCCTGTCAGCAATTTTGACACGTAGAGGTGTCAGAGCCGTAAGCCATACTGTAATGCGCGGCTGGCCGTTCTCGTCGGTATCTTCTTGGGTTCGCGGACCACCCGCAAACGGGGATTGGATTTGTTTCTTCATGCTGTACGCTCCAAACGGTACAAGGCCGATTCACCGCGCCAGCGTGCGAAAAACACAACCGGCTTCGTACAAATTCTCGAAACGGCGCGGGTATAAAGCGTTATGGCAGAGTTGGGGAGTTGATTTCCTCGTGCTTAAGTTGCTAAGTTAAGGGTACTTCGGGAGCGTTTATTTCATTAAGACGGGTGCATGTGAGGCAGTATTGGATGAACACATTATCGGGGGTTGTAGTGAGGAGGTTTTTAAAGACCATGGCAGTCTTTGGACTGTTGGGCATAGCCGTCCTGTCGCTCGGTGCTTGCGATGATAGTTCAGACTTACTGCAAATGGATTTTCAGCTCGTTCTCGGTCGTGGCGATGGTCCCTCGGGCTGGATAGCAGCTGAAGGCGTCATCACTGCAGACACACCAGACAGGTTTTCGGAATTTCTGACTAAGGAATGTAATGAAAAAGGGATCTGCGATTTGCACAAGGCAGGGATTATAACGGTCGGTTTTCACAGCAAAGGAGGCGATCTTTTAGCGGGCATGGAGCTTGGACGAATGATCCGCAATATGCATCTCAATACTGCGCTTGCACGGATGGTATCAAACGATGACCCTGCGTATAGCGTTGATCCCTGGACGGAAGGCTGGGACGGAGGGCAATGTGAAAGCGCGTGCGCCTACGCCTTTTTTGGCGGGGTTTCCAGGCAATTGACTTTATTCAACGCTGACCGCTTGATGAACGGTCCATCTAAGAGGGGAAGCCTTGGCGTACATCAGTATTATGATGGACGCGGATTTGCGTCCGGGGAAATTGGTCCAAAACTGGAGCGTCAAGCAGAAAAACTGCGGCTCATAGATGAGACTGCTAAGACGCAATATTATTCAGGGCTGATTATAGATCATTTGGAGAGCATGGGAATTAATTCCGATATTCTGCTCAAGTCATCCAAAACACATAAAGGAGAAATGCTTTATTTGGAAAAGAACGAGCTGTTAGCTGCAAATGCAATCACAATTGATATTCTAATATGGAGGCGAGACGGCAAATCAACGCCGCAACTACTATTTGGTTTTCAAACTCCACAAGATACCACTCCTGATATTTCCGCAAACGTTTTCTGCCTAAAAAATGATGATGAATCATATAGTGTGGCCATGGTACTGTGGTTCAAGCCACATGTGGTCATGAAGGCTGCTAAGTCAGATGCTCTCGCCGAATTTGGAAATTCACTGGGACAGCAGGAAGTTGAAAGGGCAGAGTATAATGGCTTTGCGCTGAGCTATGGAGACAGCGTCGCAATAACACACAATCTAAGTATGCGCTTTGACGTCAGGCAAGGAGGAGGCGCAGAAATGAGATTCGATGCAAAACTTGACCATTGGCAACATATATATGAAAACGCAAACGGCATTCTAACATTGGAGCCAATTGGACGATTGGCCGGTCGGTTGTTGCGGCTCAAGCGGGTTAACATTTTCCTGGATGACGTATTTTGGAGAGCGTTTAGTGATCTATCTGAGGGTAAGTTGGGTTGCAGTAAACGTAGAAAATATAGCGATGTTTCGGCGACTCGCTCAATGGAGACAGAATATCAAAAAATACGAACTTCTCCGTTTCAGCCAGAGAAGGAGACACACGTAATTCAGAAAGTAGCTCAGTTGGAGTTTCTTGAACAGATTTTTTTTGAGGAGGGCGCCTCAGCCTTATCCAGAAATGCGCAAAAAAAATTGGATAATTTAGCGCGCCGAATTGCAAAAGTATCGGGCGTAAATATTCTTCTACAAGGACGTACAGCGAATAGAGAAGGCGAATTTGCAACGCGTGAGACTACTTTGCGGCTTGGGGCAGACAGAAATACGGCTGTCGCTAGCTATCTCATGAGACAAGGGGTTAAATTATCCCAAATAGCTGCGGTGTCATATGGCCGTGAACGTCCGATTGTGGATAAGACAAAAGAGGATACTGAAGCAGAAAACAGAACTGTAATGATTGTTCTACGGTGATGATATTTGAAGTTATGCGGACCAATTTCTATCGCAAGTGCCATATGAAAATATTGAGTTATTTGATGCTGGGTTGTTTGTCTCTCATATTGTCAGGCTGCAATATTAGGACAGAGCAGCAAATAATTTCCAAAGAGCAAGCTACGAATCCTTGGAATGGGTTTTCAACAATTATCTTTGAGATGGCTGAGCATAAAAAATTTAAGCCACAACAAGACTTCGTACTGAACATACTGCCTGACAATACGGTTTCTATTGCTACTCTGCTTGTACGAATGGCTCATTCTAAAGCCCTATCAGCATTTTTTGAGTATGAAACGTATCTCATTACAATTCCTAGTCAAAAAAAGGCGACAACACTTGTACCTGATATGTCTGCCATTCCTGCTGAATATACCGTTGCTGCAATCATACTCAATAAGTCTGGAGACGTTGATGGTTACGTTCCTACTTGCTCGGAAACCGTCAATAGTTTTCAGGAAGCTGAAAGCGCTTTTTTAAAGTGCTTGAAGAAATTACAAAAAAACGCGCGGGCTTTATGCAAGTTGGAAAAGCCTGTTACGGAACAGCACAAGTGCACTAGTTCCGGTGCTTACAAGTTCGTCCCTAAGTGGCTGTTTGCAGAGGGCTTCTAGTGAAAGCCTTAATCACAAACTCTTCCCAGCCTTATAATGGCCGTGATTATCCGTTTGTTAATGGGGTAAACGAAGATACTGTGGCTCAAAACAGATCTGTCTGTCTTGTTTGGCTAATGTAATGCCTTTATTAGCTCTTCTGCAATGTTGTTTCACGTGCGTTCGTAAACTCGTTGATCTTCTTCAACTCCCTTGCGGCAGCCCAACCTTGAAAACCAGACGCGCTTAAGGCTCTCCGGGGTCAATATCCTTTCGTCCCACTTTGTATAAAAGCTTCACGACATCTTCCCGTTCATAAGCTTCGGCGGCATCATGAGGGAATCTTCCCCAGCGATCGCAAAGATCCACGTCCAAAACCCTGCCGATCTTTTCATCAACAATAGTTTGTTTGATGGTTTCGTAGGGAAGGCGGATACAAGCATGCCAGAACACGGTTTGTTCATGTTCATTTCTTTGATTGATCAACGTTGGATCTTCATCCAGAAGACGTTTATATTCCTTAACATCCTGAGACTCGACGGCTTCAAATATTTTTTTAATATTGTCCATAACATATACCTAATATGCCATGGTATCATAAAGTATTTACTTGAGTAAAATTAAGTGAATATTATCTAATTAAAACAAAAGTTTATGGCATAATTAATTACAGCTACTTTTGTGGATCTATACTTAAAAACCATATCGTCGAAATTAGTTTCTACTTGGGGTGAAATTGCGCTTGGGTTTAAAACAGATGTTTGCCATTGAGTTGAAAAAGTATCTTTAGTCAAAGTAATGATGCACCTAATCGTCAATCTGTCCATTTTTCCCGGCGCGGGAGCAACGATAATTTTTTCAAGTGTTATATCATCCCATCTATCATTGCGTATGAGTTCAACCAGGTCTTCTAACTTCACATAATTGGT
>CAXBLS010000186.1:0-5812 GCA_963976585.1 uncultured Kordiimonadaceae bacterium | reverse complement strand
CCGGATGAATTAATCGGACAAAATGTGGCGGTATTAATGCCGGAGCCTTACCGTACTGAGCATGATAAATATCTTAGTAATTATAAGGCGACGGGTGAGAAAAAAATTATTGGTGTCGGCTGCGAATTAACGGGGCTTCACAAAAATGGGACTAGTTTTCCGATTTATCTTGCTGTAAGCGAAATATGGTTGGGTGATAGTAACTATTTTACCGGCATTATTCGCGACCTGACCAAAATGAAAGAGCAAGAAGAAAAGTTGCGGCGCGCTCACAAGGTAGAGGCACTCGGTCAATTAACGGGCGGAATAGCCCATGATTTTAACAACCTTCTGACCATTATTCTGGGAAATATGGAGATCCTACAGGCTCGCAATATAGGCTCTGACGCTAAAGAAATTATTGCTGAAGTATTTGACGTCGTCAATCAAGGTTCGCAGCTGGTATCACAGCTTCTAGCCTTTGGCAAAAGGCAATCCCTTAATCCAGAATCTGTTGACATCAATGAGGTTTCCCAGCGTTTAACGAAGCTTCTCGTTCGTACATTGGGTGAGGATATTGAAATTGAGATGAAACTTAAGCCAGATCTTTGGAGAACGTATGTTGATCCAACTCAACTCGAAAATGCCCTGTTAAACATTATGATTAATGCGCGAGATGCGATGCAAGCAGGCGGCAAAATAATCATTAAAACGGATAATGTAGAATTTACAGACCGAAATATCCCAAACGGCCTTAAAATAAGCGGCGGTGAATATGTGGAAGTTAGCATAATAGACACAGGTACTGGTATGTCGCCGGATGTCACAGCGCGAGTATTTGATCCCTTTTTTACCACCAAAGCTGTGGGAATGGGAACCGGTTTAGGGCTAAGTATGGTACACGGGTTTGTTGAGCAATCATCAGGTGGTGTGACCGTGGAAAGTGAAGAGGGGCATGGCAGCGTGATATCAATTTATTTGCCGCGCACGACATATAGCAGAGCGACTGATGGTAGCGAGAATAAGGAAAAAGACCAGCTTTACGAGAGCATTGGATGCAAAATCCTTCATGTTGAGGATGATCCGAGGGTTAGACAGATTAATACCCGGCGACTGATGGAACTGGGGTATGATGTTTTAACAGCCAAAGACGCGCCGTCTGCATTAAAAATATTATCGGAAAATGAAGACGTAAGGATTGTGTTCACTGATATTGTTATGCCAGGCGGGATGACGGGTGTTGAGCTTGCGGATGAGATAAGGGTCCTCAATCCCAACGCCAAAGTTTTGCTGACGACAGGATATTCGAACGAAGTGGTAGCAGGCAGAGGTGAGAGCTATCAGATCCTGAAAAAACCTTTTTCCAAGGATGATTTGGCGCGGAAATTACATCAAATGACCATCGCCCAGCGCACATAACTCATCGCTCATTTTTCCATTTCGGCCATGGCATAAAGCGTCTTTAAATCGCGAACATAAATTTCACGCTGATGACGTGGTACCTTGGTTTTTAGCAACCCGGAACTTCTTAGCTTTTTAAACTCCCTACATACGGTTTCCTGGGTTAAACCAAGATGATCGGCAATGTCTGTTAGAGACATCGGCAAAAATATGAGCGATTCAAATCCGTCTATTGATGTTGGTGTGTGTTCGCAGTTTGCTAAAAACGACGCTATTCTTTCTTCCGTGCTTTTGCGGCCAAGAAGAACCATTTGATTGGTCGCTTGAGCGATTTCAGTTTGAGCGATTTTGAGAATTTTTTGAGCAAATGACGGCGATTGTTCCATAAGATACTGTATTTGTTTATGGGAATAGCATCGTACGTCCGAGCGTGTCAAAGCCTGCGCCGAGATCGAATAATGTTCACTCACCGGAAGGCCGACAAAATCTCCTTTGCCGAGGAAATTTGTTATAAGACAGCGACCGTCGCTGAGATGTTTGTAGGTTTTAATATGACCGAAAACGATCTCGTAAAAATTGGTTGCTTCATCCTCTTCATGTATCAACATGTCATTCTTATTTAATTTATGAATTGTTGAATATGATTGCATCGATTCAAAATCAATTGCTCTGGTGGGCTTTGAAATAGATGTGATATCGATAAGATTGTTGTTGCGATTGTTGCTATGGTTAATCGTCGAAATTTTTTTTATTTGGCTAGTTCGGTTCCGGCTATGCACCGAAAAATCGACAGCGTTAGGATTTTGATTTGTAGCAGCTATATTGTTCATAAGAGTCCCCTTGCATATATATTTGTGATCAATGTTGAATAGAGGGCAGTTTGACCTACTCACTTTTCTGTTTGATGACAAAAACAGAATCAATTTGTGACAATTTGTGACAAAGCATTTGGGAGTTGGTTTAGTTGAAGCCGAAGCCGAAGCCGCCTAATTGGAAAACTGGTTGATTGTAATCAACTTTTCTCCTCGTCAATTATTTATAATGTGTTCATCACTCACTAGAATGTTGACAGGAGAGCAATATGACAAATGAAATACTTCCTACGAATAATAACGGACAACGTGGTTCGTTCCTTGCGCACCCGTTCAGTGCACTACATGACGATATGAACCGCCTTTTTGATCGTTATGTTCCAAATCGGCTTACACATTTATTTTCTGATGATGATGATATGAATTATTTTGCGCGCATGGATGTCTCAGAGACAGACAAAGCCATTGAAATCAAGCTTGATGTTCCCGGCGTCGAAGAGAAGGATATTGACGTAAAAATTAACGATAATATGCTAACCATTAAAGGTAAGCGGGAAACATGCTCGGATGAAGAAAAGGACAATTTCAGACGTGTGGAGCGGTCTTACGGTTCATTTATGCGCCGCATTGAATTACCAACCGATATTGATGAAGCGAAGATAGATGCCGTCGTCAAGAAAGGCGTGTTGAGTTTATCAATACCAAAATCGGAAAAAGCCATCGCTAAAGAACATAAAATTAAGATCAAGAGTGCTTAATATCTAATTGAAATATTCCCTACCAAACTTCAACTGGTGCTTTTTGTTAGGCACCAGTTATTTTTGTTTTATGGAACATGTGCAATTGTAACCAACATCGATCTCTTTTGACCATGTCTAAATTATCACTCTATCATGATAATCTCAGGGAAGTTTTGCAAATAGAGGTGTTAATTCTCCATTGCCTAAAGTTAGTATTTCGGCCTACGCATGACAATTAGTGATCTTGACAGTACCCTTGCAGCATATGTGCAACCCGTTTACAGCAACGATTACGGTGGCGTCGCTTGCTGATCTCATCAAGTTGACATATCAATTGGATTCTATAGTATAAATTAATAAAAATTGAGTAATATGACCTTGGCAAAAGTACCCAAAAAACCAAAGACTTCTAAAACTACAAAATCTAGGCGGAAGTCACGCAGTAGCGCAACCGGTCCAAGTAAAAAAGTAAGAGCACGCACGCCTAATGCCCAAAATGATTGCTTTCCTATTGTGGGATTAGGGGCGTCGGCAGGCGGCTTGCAAGCATTAACGGATTTTTTTGTGGCAATGCCAGATGACAGCGGCATGGCATTTGTTGCCATTCATCATGTTGATCCAGATCATGAAAGTCTAATGGCCGAACTGCTGGCTAAACACACCAAAATGAGCGTTGTTCTGGCGAAGGATCATACAAAAGTTGAACCAAACCATGTTTACATCATTCCACCCAGCTATTTCCTGAAAATCGATGGTAGCATACTCTATCTGACTGAACCCGAAGCACGCCGCGGAATGCGGTTACCGATTGATTATTTTCTACAGTCGCTTGCGAAGGACCGCAAGGAAGCCGCGATTGCCATTATTCTTTCCGGTATGGGTAGTGATGGAATTGCAGGCATCAAAAGTATCAAACAGCATGGTGGCATTGTTCTTGTGCAAAATCCGAAAGAGGCCGCGCATGACGGGATGCCCCGTAGTGCCGTAGCGACGGGTGCGGTGGATCATGTTTTAAAAATTAATCAGATGCCCAAGGTCATTTTGAACTTCGGTAGCCATCCTTATATCAATAACGGCAATATACCCATGGCTTTGGGCGATAATGCACGCGGTTCATTGCAGGATATAGTCAAAGTGTTAAAAGCTCATTCGCCGATCAATTTCGGACTTTACAAGGAAGGGACTGTGTTGCGTCGGATTGAGCGACGTATGGCATTGAAACACATGGAAAACTCAAAAGATTATCTGGCGCTGCTAAAGGATACTCCTGAGGAAGCAGAACTACTTTTTAGTGACCTGTTAATCAGTGTTACTTCCTTCTTTCGTGATCCTGACGCATTTAAATATATCGAAAAAAGTATAATAAAGAATTTGATTGAAAATCATACGCAAGACCGCCCGATCAGGGTCTGGGTGCCCGCATGTGCCAGTGGTGAAGAGGTATATTCACTGGCTATGCTGTTAATCGAGAAGATTTCGTCGCTCAAAAAAAACATCGCGTTACAGATATTTGCATCCGATGTTGATGAACATGCACTATCGATCGCCCGCGCTGGTGTTTACCCCGGTTCTATTGAAGCAGATGTCTCGCCCACACGGCTGAAGCGTTTTTTTATTAAAGAGGGTCTTACTTACCACGTGACAACGGAACTGAGAGAAGCGGTGATTGTTCCTTCACTCAGTCCGTAGGTTATGCGATAGTTTGATGAATAATGACATCTAATTCATTTTTGAATATATAAAATTCAGGAAAATATTTCAAACTGACCCACTACCGAGCAATAGGTACCTTTGACAATGCCGTTTACAGTTACAAACCGCTGGGATAGGTTTCGTCCAATTCACCGCGATGCCAATGCGGTGTAATTTCTAATGGTTTTATCGCATTTGTATCATCAAAATGGATCATAAAGTCGAATTGTTCAGGCAATACAGAATAAGAATAATGACTTTCTCTTTCGGTTTCAGGACGGTAAATAACACCAATGGCCCGTTGCAATCGGGGCGCACGGAGTTGGTCTGTTGCTTCATTGTTTTCCTGAAGGTTTAGGAAAAATTTTTTCTGATTTACTTTATGAAAGATATCTTCGTAGCTGCCCGGAATAGGGGGGCGGATATTTTTACGTTCAGTTGGCATTTCCCAGTTTGAAGCTGCGGTTACGGTACCTTTTGCTGTTGAAAAACCTATGAGAAGCGCTCGTTCGCCATATGCCTCTTTAGTGAGTTGCCCTATATTGAGTTCTCCGCGATGGGACATTTGTGTGGCAGCAGCGTTTCCGATGTGAGAATTATGGGCCCAAACAACTATTTTGGCTTCTCTATCAAGTTGTTTTCCAAGGTGTACTTTCAGGCTTTCCAGCGTTTCAAACATATGGCGGTCACGCATATTCCATAAATTCGGCCGGGGGGCGTCATGGGTACTAAACATCGCCCGGTAATATTCTTCGGCATTACAGACCAATTTGGCGTTTTGTTCCGCACAGAAATATTCGTCCGAGGCAACAAATCCGTTCAGTTTCATATATTCGTATGATTTTTTTCTCAAATCAATAAGCTGCTCGATGATTTCCTTTTCACAGGAATCGGCCAAGCCTTGTTTCATGGCATAACCGTAAGATTGTGGATTATCCATGAAATGTTCAAGGCAACCATAACGTTGTCGCGCCTGTTCGCTGGCTTTAGGGTCAACTTTTTCGAGATAAGTGATAACCGCATTTATTGAGGCTCCCATGCTGTAAAGGTCAAGGCCATAAAAACCGACGGCTCTTGTCTCTTTCTGATACATGTCATTGAAGGCACGAAGCCACTTGATAAAATGAAGCACCTCATAATTGGCCCACATCCATGTGGGGAAACGTTCAAACTGTTCCAGTGTAGCTT
>CAXBLS010000185.1:0-5818 GCA_963976585.1 uncultured Kordiimonadaceae bacterium | reverse complement strand
GGAAATTACTGTTATAGTAAAGATAACCCCTGTTTATATTCAGTTTCGTGTTGCTCTATGAAGGAGCAAATAAGGGAGCAAGTTGCTGTAGGGAATAACATGCTTGCAAAACCAGTAGTAAACGGTTTTTACGCTATTAAAAGTCGATTGCGATAAAGCGTAGGGTTTTTGAGACAAGTGTTCCGAAGGAGCATATTATACATATTATTAGGGACGTTTGCCAGTCAGGGCGTTGGCTAATTTCTCAATATCGAAAAAAGAATATTGCCCTGAGGGCAAAGCAATCATTGATCCGAGAAAAATGATCTCATAACCTTATTCCATCATTTTAATATAGTTTGAAGGAACTCATTATGGGACAGAATATCGCAAAAGATCGAAGGAAATTTATCAAGGGCGCGGCAATAACAGCCATCGTGGGCACTGGTGCCTTTAAGGGCTCGACTGTATGGGCACAGTCACAATCGGGTTCGGTATTTGATCAGACATATAACCGAGTGGGTGTAAATAGTATCAAATGGGACGCCGCAATTAAACGCTATGGGAAAGATAAAATTGTTGTTCCTATGGGGATAGCAGATATGGATTTTAAAGTTGATCCATCCATCACAAGGGCCATTAATGAGCGGGCAAAAAATGAGATTTACGGCTACGAATTGGTTAGCGACAGTTATTATCAGTCAATAATAGACTGGAACATGGAACGATATGGACTTGAGCTCAAAAAAGAATGGATCAGAAATTCTTCCGCTCTCAAGCCGGGACTGGTCGCTGCACTGCGTGGTTTGAATCCGGTAAGAGGTAAAGTCATTTTGCAAACGCCCACCTACAGCGGATTTCGTGGCGCAATAAATAGAGCCGGTATGCGCGTTGAAATGAACCCTATGAAGAAGATAAATGGTCGCTGGCATATGGATTTGGAAGATTTGGAAAATCGGCTAGATTATGAAACCAAGTGCCTCATTCTGTGTAATCCTAATAATCCATCCGGTGAATGTTGGACAGCTGATGAGCTTAGGGCTCTTGGTGATGTCTGTATGCGTCACGGTGTCACCGTTCTTGCCGACGAAATCTGGTGTGATTTTGTTCGAGACCGTGGCCGTTACACGCCGTTTGCATCTATTGGGAAAAAATACGCCATGCACAGCATCACTTTTAAATCGGTGAGCAAATCATTCAATCAGGCAAGTTTAAAAGTAGCTTATTTCTTCACTTCAAATCCTGACCTCATGAATGCAACCATGGTTGGAGGTGGTCATGATACCGGCACCAATACATATGGTAGAATTGCCGCTGAAACCGCTTATAGGCAAGGGGGGAACTGGCTAAACCAGGTGAATAAATATCTCGACGAAAATTTTGACTTTCTTGTAGACTATATCAATAGGTCAGGGGAAATGCCGGGTATTGAATATAAGCGGCCAGAGGGAACATATGTCGCATGGCTCGATTGCAACGGTTTGAAGGCTAAGGTCGCGACACCAGATCATGTAAAAGCACTTCATGATAAGTGGCGCGACGAAGGACGTCATCAACGAGTGACGCCAGAAATGGTGATGGCAGAATGGTTCGTCGAAAATGCCGGTATTCAGTTAAACTCCGGACATTCTTACGGCATTGGCAGTGACGGATTTATGCGAATGAATATCACTGTGCCCCGTCAGCAATTGAAGCTTGCACTCGATAACATAAATACGGCATTGAAAGCTTTGTAATATATGATCGGTACAATGTGTATGATTATCTCGGTGCAATATGGTAGGGTGGTTACTTAGATCAGGAGAGTGTTGATGGAAGCGGCGGTTAATTACAATCACATTGCAGATCAATTAATAGCAGATGTGAAAAACGGGATTCTAAAACCCGGACAACGGTTATTACCGCAAAGGGAATTTGCCTATCTTCATAATATCGCCCCTTCCACAGCATCGCGGGTCTATGCAGAGCTTGTAAAAAGAGGTGTTGCAATAGGAGAAGTGGGGCGAGGAACCTATATCAGGGCGTTCGATCAAATTCCCCCGACCTTGGGCGAACTTGCTAAAGAGCCGATTAATATGCAGCTCAATTTTTCTGTTTTGCCGGAACAGGCAGGCGAAATGGCGCAAGAATTAAAAGCTCTAACGCGCCATGATGTTCTTGAAGCGTCATTGGAACCTGTCGGTGTTCAAAAGGATGACGCGAACATGAGAATAACCGCGAATTTTTTAAGACAGCGAGATTGGCCGGTAAGCCCTGATAATATATTATATACAGGCGGTGGCAGGCAGGGATTAACCGCTGCGCTTGCTGCAGTGGCATCCATTGGTGACCGGGTGGGCGTTGAATATTTAACCTATACGGTTGTGATGGGAATAGCGGCACGATTAGGTATTCAATTGGTGCCTATTGATATGGATGAAGATGGTATATGTCTAAAATCACTACAAAAATCACACCAGAAAGCCCCACTTAAAGCGATTTATATCCAACCGACCTTGCATAATCCGTTGGGCGTTAGCATGAGTGAGCAAAGGCGCGGTGATCTGGCAAATTATATTAAGAAAGAAAATATTATCGCTATTGAGGATGCTGTATATGCATTTTTGGTGAACGCCGAACCATTTGCAGCATTGGCACCAGAAAACACTATTTATGTGGATAGTTTATCAAAGCGATTATCACCAGGCTTAGGGTACGGTATGATGGTCACGCCTGGACCCTTAATAAATAAATGCATCGCTTCAATTAGGATGGGAGGATGGACAACAAGCAGCATCCCATTCGAACTTTGCCAAAGATTAATGGCGAGCGGCTCTGTTGATCGTATTTCGGAATTGAGACGTCTGGATGCTAAAAAAAGACAATCTATTGCGAAGAAGGCATTGAGCGACTTTACTATTCATTCTGATCCTAGATCATATCACCTTTGGATGGAATTACCTAAGCCGTGGCGAGCTGAGGAGTTTGCCGCACATGCCGCAGATAAGGGCGTGTCGATTACGCCTGCGAATTTATGTGCTGTCGAACCGGGAAATGCACCCAATGCGGTGAGGCTGGCTTTGGCTCCTCCATCATTTGAACAGCTTGATGTTGGTCTTGAAATCATTAAAAACTTAGCTCTTCAGGAGGCGCAATAAATATGACTTTTATGAACACAAGACTGCATGCCATACTAAATCGTTTAGTCAATTTACTTTATGCGCCTCTGGATACTGCGAACGAGGAAGAGGGTGTGTTAATCGTGGTTTTAAAATGGGCCTCACTAGAGAGTAGTCAAATAAAAACCGGCCCCCTCAATTGAGGGAGCCGGTCTGATAAACAGGGAGAAGGGGGAGTAGGGAAATTACTGTTATAGTAAAAATAACCCCTGTTTATATTCAGTTTCGTGTTGCTCTATGGAGGAGCATTTTAGGGAGCAAGATGCTGTAGAACAACATGCTTGCAAAACCAGTAATAGACGGTTCTCAGGCAAATAAAAGTCGATTGCGATAAAGTGTCGCGAATTTGAGATAAGAGGTTATCTGAAGGTCAAATTACTTGTTTAATACATCAATAATAGCTGGTGCCATTTTTTTGGTGATGATGGCAACGCCTCTTGTATTAGGGTGGATGCGGTCATTTTGATTGAGTTCCATGAAGCCTGCAACACCATCAAGGAAGAAGGGATACAAAGCCATGTCATATTTCTCGGCCGTATCAGGAAATATTCTATTGAATTTCCTAGCATAGATACTGCCAAGATTAGGCGGGGCCATCATCCCGGCGATAAGCGTCGGGATGTTTTTGGTTTTCAGGATACTGGCCATTCCATCAATATTATTGAGGGTGATTTCCGGCTGGATTCCGCGTAACGCATCATTTGCCCCCAGCGCAAGAATCACAAGATCAACTTTCGGAAGATTTTCAAGAACCCATTCAAGGCGGGAAAGGCCGCCCGAAGTTGTATCACCCGACACGCCGGCATTAACCACGGTGACGTTTGACCCCAGTGCGTTTAAGGTGCGTTCCAGCTCGTCGGTGAAACCTTCACCGGGGCCAAGGCCGTAACCAGCGGTCAGGCTATCACCAAACGCGAGAATTATTTTATTTTCCTGCGCATGGCTTAGTCCCGTGCTCACGTATAAGGAACTTAGAACATATATAATCGTAAAAATAAGTCGTTTAATCGCAATATGTTTGAATATCGCTGTGGGAGTGGTAAAAACACTATTGTATAACTTTTGAAATTTAGACACTTTATAAAAACCCTTGTCGCTAACGAGTAATTTAAACTATGGCCGATAACATCGCTCTTGAATTAAAGAATATTCATCTAAGACTTAAAAGCAACGATTTTGAAGTAAAAATCTTAAATGGTATAGATCTCAAAGTTGACGAAGGTAAGGCAGTTGCCATTTTGGGGGCATCAGGTTCCGGTAAATCGAGCATGATGTCGGTGATGAACGGTCTTGAACGTCAGACCGAAGGTTCCGTGATGGTCGCGGGGTATACGCTTGATAAGATGAATGAAGACGAACTAGCTATGTTCCGGCGTGATAATATCGGTATTATCCTTCAGGCATTTCACCTTATCCCCACGATGACCGCACTTGAAAATGTTGCCGTTCCGCTTGAACTCGCAGGTGATAAGGATGCGGTATCAAAGGCAGAAGCAATGTTGGTTGATGTGGGCCTTGATCACCGAATGGATCATTATCCAACTCAGCTATCCGGCGGCGAACAGCAGCGTGTTGCCATTGCCCGGGCCATGGCGCCGCAGCCGAAGATACTTTTTGCTGACGAGCCCACCGGAAATCTGGACGGGAAAACTGGTCATAATATCATTGAGCTTATTTTTGATCTTAAGCAAAAAACCGGCGCGACACTGATTCTGATCACTCATGATCAGGAACTTGCAGAAAAATGTGACGAGATTATTCATATCGAAGACGGGCTGATCACCGATAATATGGATGCTCACGAAAACGAAGGTAAAAAGGTAGCAGAATGACGGTTGCCATTAAATTTGCCTTAAGAGAAATCAGATTTGCCTTTAAGCAGTTTCGAATTTTTATCGCTTGTTTGTTTCTGGGAACAGCAATTATTGCCTCGGTCGGATCGGTGACCGCCAATATCGCGGCGAGCCTGGCGCGGGATGCGCGCATGTTTCTTGGCGGCGATGTCGAAATAGAAACCAACCAAAGACTGCTCAGTGAGGCGGAATTGGAATATGTCGTTCCTCGCGCTGAGAAAATATCTCTGGTCAGCGAACTTCGCGCAATGGCCCACACCGAGGGTTTCACAGAAAGCAGTCTTATTGAAGTAAAAGCCGTTGATGATTTATATCCGCTCTTTGGTGTTTTGGAGACCTCAACAGGTTTAAGCCCTAAAGAACTTATTGAGCAGAAAGATGGTCGTTGGGGGGCTGTGCCCGCAGATGCAATCGCGACACGGCTCGGCGTGACGGTTGGAGACACGATCAATATTGGTAGTGTTTCTTATGAAATTCGCGGGGTTACGATTAAGGAGCCGGACAGCTCAAACGCTGGATTTCAGCTGGCCCCGACAGTGATTGTATCTTCGGACAGCATGGAAGAAACCGGACTTATTACCTTTGGTAGTCTGGTTGAATATAATTACCGACTTCAGTTGCCGCAAGGTGCCGATAGTCAGGCGTTTGAAGATGAAATCGAAGATGCGTTTCCGGACAGTGAATGGCGCGTGCGGGATAAAAGCAGTGGCGGCGGACAGACCCAGCGTTTCATTGATCGCATGGGGCAGTTTATGACCCTTGTGGGCCTTACGGCACTGCTTGTTGGTGGTGTTGGTGTTAGTAATGCGGTGCACGGGTACTTAAATT
>CAXBLS010000184.1:0-5833 GCA_963976585.1 uncultured Kordiimonadaceae bacterium | reverse complement strand
CGTTAATGCTGTATCCGTCCGGGTGAGATCTCGGTGTATAAAATGATTTAACGCCACATAGCTTACAGAATGTGTGTTTGGCCGTGTGAGTGTTAAATGAATAGGTGATGATGTCATCTTCGCCTGTGAGTAGCTTGAAATCGTCCTTTTCGATAATCAGATGAACGAAGCCACTTGTTTTACATATGCTGCAGTTACATTCACTTACCTTGATATTGTCCGGCGCTTCGAACTCAAAACTTACGGCGCCGCAGTGGCATGATCCTTTGTGTGTCGACATAATTAAAAAGGCCTTCGTGAGTTAAGCGCAGTGGTCAATGTGCCATCATCAAGATAATCCAGTTCACCACCAATTGGCACGCCGTGGGCAAGACGCGAAATTTCAACGTCAAACGCTTTTAATTGTTCTGTTATATAGTGAGCTGTTGTCTGGCCGTCGACAGTGGCATTGGTTGCGATGATGATCTCTTTCAAATTTAGATCAGCGGCGCGGCCAATAAGCGAGTTAATATTGAGATCATCAGGGCCGACACCGTCGAGAGCAGAAAGAGTGCCGCCGATGACATGATAAAGTCCGCGGAATGTTCCGGCCCGCTCTAGCGCCCAGAGGTCCGAAACATCTTCTACAACGCATATGATCGTTCTATTCCGCTTTTCGCTTTCACAAATGTGGCATGGATTTTCCACATCAAGGTTGCCGCAGTTGACGCAAGGATGGACGTTTTCCGCTACAGATGCAAGAGCATTGCTAAGCGGCCTCATCAGACTGTCTTTTTTCTTTATAAGTTGCAGCGCCGCCCGCCGTGCCGATCTTGGACCAAGACCCGGTATTTTACTAAGCAGGCTAATCAGATGATCAAGTTCGTTATTATTTGCGGGGGATTTATACATTGCTTCCGGGCACCTCTAAAACGGCAGCTTCATTCCTTCAGGCAGATCAAGTCCACCGGTGAGTTTTGCCATTTCGTTTTTATTAAACTCGTCGACTTTGCGTTTGGCATCGTTGAAGGCTGCTACAATCAGGTCTTCTACCATCTCTGCGTCATCGCCGCTAAATATACTTGGATCAATTTTGAGTGAGCGCATTTCAAATTTACCATTCAGCGTCACATTGACAAGCCCGCCTCCCGAGTTGCCAGTATGCTCCGATTTTTGTAGCTCTTCCTGCATCTGAGCCATCTTGCCCTGCATTTCCTGCGCTTGTTTCATCATTTTTCCGAGATTCTTCATAGGGTCTTCCTTATCTTATTCGTCGTCGTCTAGGCCGAATTCATCAGAGCTTATCAAAAATTCGATATCCTCTGGATCAACAGAGATTAAAAAATCTTCTTTAAGTTTCCTAATATCTGCAATCGAGGCCCCTTCAAAGCTAATAAATACGGATTTTATCAACTCATTTTCCATAATCATATTCTTGAGTGCCTGTTGTTCGGCGACATCTTTTTCGTAAAGGGTGTTGTCGCCAATTTCGGCGGACAGGGAAATGACCCAGTTTTTGCCGGTCCATTTTTTAAGCTCTGTGGACATTCTGCCGGCCAGATTTTTTGGAACCCGTGAATTGGGCCTGATATCAATTCGGCCAACATCATAACTAACCAGATGAACATTATCATTCAGTTGAAAGGCAATGTCAGGATCGCCTTGCTTTTCAAATAATTTCACCAGTTCTTCGAAGGTTGACGGTGCCGCGATAAATTCTTCACTGGCCTCCGGTGCAGGATCGCTTATACGAAGCGCGGATTGACCGCTGCCTTGAATAACACTAAATGCTTGTGGCGTATTTTCACTGGCCGTACCGTTATCTAAGGTGGATGTTGTTGGTGCGGACGTTGTTCCGTTTTCGTTAGGGGGTGCCGCCGCTGCGGAATTATTTTTAACCTGCTTTACGAGATCTTCCGGGGTTGGCAGATTGGAGCTATAGGTTAGACGAACGATAACCATTTCTGCTGCAGAGATGGGATTGGGCGATACGCGCACTTCGCTCGTTCCTTTAAGCAACATCTGCCACGTTCGAGTCAGGACTGGAATGGAAAGGCCAGTGGCCATCTCAAGTCCCTGCTTTCTTTCAGCTTCGGAGGTTACCAAATCATCTCCGGCATCCGGCACCACCTTAAGGCGGGTCAGCCAATGGGTTAGTTCCAGCATGTCCTGAATGATAACTGCTGGGTCGGCACCGTGATGGAACTGGTGACGCAATTTGGCCAACGCATCGGCGGTCTTTCCTTCGAGAATATCCTTGTAGAGGTCAAAAATTTGTGCCCTGTCGGCGAGGCCGAGCATATCGCGAACCTGCTCTTCACTTACCTTTCCAGCACCGTGGGCAAAAGCCTGGTCAAGCAGAGATAGACCGTCACGAACAGAACCTTCTGCGGCGCGGGCAATCATGCCAAGGGCGCTTTCCTCAATCTCGCAGTTCTCTTTTTCGGCAATTTTTGAGTAATGCCCCATCAGTTCCTCAATGGAAATGCGGCGCAGATCAAAACGTTGGCAGCGGCTTAGAACGGTGACGGGTACTTTTCGAATTTCGGTGGTTGCGAAGATAAATTTCACATGTTCAGGTGGCTCCTCAAGAGTTTTCAGAAGTGCATTAAAAGCGTTTCGCGATAACATATGCACTTCGTCGATGATGTATATTTTAAAGCGTGCAGAAACTGACGCATATTTAACACCGTCAATAATTTCGCGGATATCATCAATGCCAGTTCGGCTCGCCGCGTCCATTTCCATGACGTCGACATGGCGGCTTTCGCTTATGGCTATACAGTTTTCACATTCACCGCACGGCTCGATAGTCGCGGTACCTTTACCGTCTTTGCCAATACAGTTAAGTGCTTTTGCGATGATTCGGGCGGTGGTGGTTTTACCAATACCGCGCACACCGGTCAGGATAAAAGCATGAGCAAGCCTACCAGTTTCGATGGCGTTGGACAATGTGCGAACCATGGCATCTTGGCCGATAAGTTCAGCGAAATCCACGGGTCGGTATTTTCGCGCCAGTACCCGGTAATGGTCGTCTTTTTCTGTATTATCCGACATTAAATTGATTGTCCTTGAGCTCATATGAATCAGTCATGGAATGACTATAAATTTAGTGCCGCTGGATTGCTATAGGGGAAGTGAAAATATTTTGAAATTTTTGTAAAAAGTGAGAGATTGAACGACCCGATGATCCCGTTACGGCTGCTCCCTTCCGGGCCTGACCGGATTGGCGGGTAAATCGTCCGCCAATCTCTCGCGCTCTATATGGTCTTTTTTAGAAGCGATTTCAAGATAAAATTTGATGCCATTAACTTCATCTCTGGCAATTTGATTATTTTTGTGCCACATATTCAAAAAAGGATGTCCAAATGTATTTTGAAAATTCTTGCATATTTGGTGAATTCCCACTTGATCCTTGCGATCACATAAGAGGCAATGATGATGAGCTTGAGAAAAAGAGCAAGTCGAAATCGGCGCGTTTTTTGTATTTTAAAGACGGCGAAGCGCTCATGGTGGATGAGGCGGGAACTGCTCCCATATTTGCATCCGGAACCGCTCAGGATGATTTGGTAATATTCTTGGGCGAAGATGACGAAAACAGTTATTTTGCCTGTAATAGTAGTCAATCAGATGGGGCGCGATCAGGGGGATATTATGTCGACCTGAGAACCACAGCCCGAAACGCATCAGAGAATGGATTTTCAAAAATTCCATCACTGCTTGCACGCGGAAAGATGTTGCTTGACTGGCACGACCGTCATCAATTTTGTGCCAATTGCGGTGCGGAAAGTGAAAGCAGACGAGGGGGTTATGTTCGTCATTGCGCCTCTTGTGGTAAGGAGCACTTTCCACGTGTCGATCCAGTTGTGATTATGATGATCACCTGGAAAGATATGTGCCTGCTTGGAAGAAGTCCTCATTTTAGAACGGGTGCTTACTCCGCTCTTGCCGGATTTATGGAGCCGGGGGAAACAATAGAGGAAGCCGTACGCCGCGAAGTTTTCGAAGAAGCGGGTATTAGAGTTGGGCGCGTTGACTATGTCAAAAGTCAACCTTGGCCATTTCCGTCGTCGCTGATGATTGGTGCTATAGGTGAAGCACAGGGCGGTGAGATTGATATTGAAGGGGACGAACTGGAAGATGCGCGCTGGTTTAGCAAAGATCAAATCCGGGAGGTGTTAAAAACCGGCGGTGATGATGAGTTCAGAGTGCCCGAAAAACTTGCCATCGCCAGACATATACTGGATTACTGGTTACATCAGAAATAATTAACCGCGCTTATCAATCCGGTATTGCGACTGGGGGTAGCTTCCAAGAATCCTATATTCGTTGGTAAAAAACGCAAGCTCATCAAAAGCATGTTTTACACCGATATCATCAGGGTGCGCCTCAATATCAGCATAAAATTGTGTTGCGCAAATTTCACCGTCAAGCTGGTAGCTTTCCAGTTTGGTCATATTGATGCCGTTGGTGGCAAATCCGCCCATAACTTTATAGAGTGCCGCAGGTGTGTTGCGCACCTGAAAAATAAAGGACGTCATAGTTGGCTGATCTTTAGGGAGATCGTCGAGGGGTTTTCTTGAAAAAACAACAAAACGGGTGGTGTTGTGACTGGCATCCTCAATGTCTTTGCGGATGCTTTCAAGACCATAAATCTCCCCGGCAAGTGATGAGGCGACCGCACCAATACTCGGGTCACCCAGCTCAGAAACATGTTTAGCGGCAGCGGCGGTATCGGCGAAGACTTCGCGCTTGATGCCGAGCGCATCCATGGTTCTGCGACACTGTCCCAGCGCTTGCTCGTGGCTGCGAACGGCTCTTAAATCTTCTATCTTGGTGCCGGGTAACACCAGAAGATGGTGATTAATCCGCAAAAAATGTTCGCCAATTATATGAAGGCTGGAGTGGGGGATCAAATAATGGATG
The DNA here is from genome assembly GCA_963976585.1 of uncultured Kordiimonadaceae bacterium. Classification (GTDB taxonomy): domain Bacteria; phylum Pseudomonadota; class Alphaproteobacteria; order Sphingomonadales; family Emcibacteraceae; genus Pseudemcibacter. The sequence goes on along the minus strand of CAXBLS010000184.1, from coordinate 928 downwards.
TCGGCGACGCGTCCTGCGACACTATTTTCAATGGGAATAACCGCATATTTTACGGTACCGTCATCAACCGCAGCGAGCGCATCTTCAAATGTGCGGCAGGGCAACACTTCCATATCCGGAAAGAGCTGCTTTGCTGCCAGATTTGAATAAGCTCCGAGTTCCCCTTGAAAGGAGACCAGATTTTCGCTGTTATTTTGCACCATTGATATTATTCTCCAATTATCGGTGGCAGTATTCATATTTCGGCAGAAACTGTCAATGAAAGACTTTTATTGATCAAATTAAGGATATTTAATGATTTTATGCTTAAATGGGCCTTGTCTCGACCGCAAAAAATATGTACATAAGGGACATGGTGAAGGGTGGCGCTTCTGATGTTGATTAACAGATGTGCGAACTCTTTTAAATTTAACTGTTTTATGATTACGGGGATTTGCCGTGAATTCTACTAATTTCAATAAAGCCGCTATGGGCGTCTTAATGTTTCTTCTTCTTGCTATTGGTGCAAGCAACCTTACTGAAGTTATTTTCCATCAGGATCCTCTGGAAGCAAACGCATATCCAATTGATACAGCTTCTGTGGCCTCAGCATCTGTCGCTGATGTTGCAGCTGTGGCAGGTCCTACCATCGCGGAACTCATGCAAACAGCGAGCTTGGATAAAGGCGCGAGTGTCTTTAGAAAATGTGCAGCTTGTCATACAACAGAAAATGGTGGTAACGCTAAAATTGGTCCAAATCTTTGGGATATCGTTGGTAAAGACGTTGCAACAAAGGAAGGGTTCGGATATTCGGATGCGATGCTTGCCCAGGAAGGAAACTGGGATTATGAACTGCTAAACAAATATCTGACCAAGCCAAAGGATGCGATCCCTGGAAATAAAATGGTCTTTGTTGGTCTCAAAAAAGATTCTGACCGTGCGTCTGTAA
>CAXBLS010000183.1:0-5955 GCA_963976585.1 uncultured Kordiimonadaceae bacterium | reverse complement strand
TCGATTCGTTCTGCCAATAAGAATAAACAGGTACATTGCCGGGGTATATTCTGTTGGCATCTGCCAAGCTAAAGCCCGTCATACCCCACCACTCTGCCGGGGTTTTCAACAACGAATTAAGCATGCTCTCAGATTTGATGTAATTCCGAAGAACCGGCAATCTTGAGGTGAGCTTTGCGAGTTCATTGGTCTTTAATTCGCGCTCAGTAGGTGGCGTAGCCATATATGAATCGTTGCCGCCGCCGTCAATTAAGTTCGCTTCCTGCAATTCCGGTATTTGGACCGCATAAAGCGGGTACGCCAGTGTCACATTATCGGTACAAGGAAACGGAGCATTAGCAAAGTAGTGATCAATCGATTGATGGTGCAGTGGTTGGAGCTGATCCACCTCTTGCAATATGCGATGCTTGAATCCCAACTTCTTGGCAAACTTAGCCGAGATTTCGCTTTCGTCAGCCTGCCCTTTTGACTTATGCGTTATGAGGGTTACGTGTTTTTGCCAGCCAGCTTCAGCGAGAGCCAAAGCTATACTGTTACTGTCTTTACCTGCGCTGTGAAACAGAAAGCTTGGGCGCCGTGGGTCTATCCGGCTGATGGTTGCGGTCGCCAGCATCTCGAGGATCTTGTCCTCATCTGGATCCATTTCTCCCGCTAAACAACGGTTACGGTTCGAAAACGGAAAGTCGTGAGTAAACTCAACTTCCACCATGTCGCCACGACTGAAAATCTTTGCCTCGTCCCCGATTCCCAGAATGTATATTTCTTCATACGATGTCCGGGGTGGCGGGGCTACGCCATTTTGGAGCATGAACGACATGCCCTCGTTTGAGAAAGCAAGCGGCTTGGGTACGCGGCTATCGTCCAATAGCGTTGTGATCGAACGGCTATAAACCAATCTTGACCGGTCTTTGGGCCAGTAAAGGTATATCGGGTGCTCTCCCGCCAAGTCTCCCTGCAACTTTATAGGGCTCTCCCCCGGAGAAAACGAACTAATCATTGCGGGATGTACTTCGAGATTCAAGAGAGTATATCAGCAACTCTCTATGGGACTGACAACGCAGCAAATTAAGCTTGGACAGGCTATTTCGTTTGTTATAGAAAATTCGTGTTATGGGGATATAGCGCGATAAAAAGTTCAATCCTCTCATTGTGAACGGAAAAAACATTTTCAAGAGGTAACCGTCTGCTTTCTTTCTTACGAAAGAATCCCACTCTTGCAGCCACTCGCTTTCATTTCCAAGCTTCTCACGATAATGCTCAACCTTTCTCAATAACTCTTCTTTTCTGTCACCTTTCAGTAGCCTTACTCCACCGAGCTGAACTGATTGCTCGTATGGAATTAGTTCAATTGAGGCGAACGCCTTGCTCTCCACATCAAAAATAAGTTTCGCCATGTATCCAAAATTCCAATCTTTTGGAGGATTCCCGTGGTCAAATAAAAAATTTCCCAAGGAGTAAACGATAGGCTTGCCTTTATAAAGCTCATAAGCACCAGGGACGTGCGGATGGTGACACAGCACCGCATCGACTCCCAGATCTATGAAATGCTGCAACATCTTCCGGTGACGGGGCCGAGGATAGGGGAGGTATTCGTTCCCGCCATGCAATGTAAGAATGACTATGTCAGCGAGTGATTTAGCGGTTTGAATCTGATGGTAATTATCAACAAGGTCGATCGGTGCAGAACCAGCACCGCCGCATTCAGATTGGTTGAATTCGTGTTCTGCAATAGCTATGACGGCAACTTTAACGCCGTCCAATTCTTTAATGAAGACCTTCTGCGCTTCAGTGATCGTCGCCCCCGCGCCCACCGTTGGCAGGCCGATCGATGCGCAGGCATCCAAGGTGCTTCTTAATCCGTCTTGACCGTAATCCAGGATGTGATTATTCGCTAACCCCACAACAGAAAAGGCGCCTATTGCGCTTATGCACTCCGGATTAGCCTTTAAAACTGGACCATCTTTACTTATCGGATCATTGCTGTTGGTGAGGGGGCATTCCAGATTTACAAATGCCAAGTCAGCGCTCTGAATCAACGGCAACGCATCGCCTAGAACTTGCTCCTCCTTCTCAAGTACAGGATTTTCGAACGCTCGACAAGGAGCAAAATCACCACTGAACAAAATGGATAAAGTATCTTTCATAGATTTCACCCCCTAAGCGGGCTTATAAACCTCAGAAAACCGATTTGATTACAAAACAATCTGGAACTTTATAACTCTGTTAAAAATCTAGGATAGTCGATGTTCACAACATTCGTTAAATTCATACTCTCGTGAAAACTTACTGCTAAAGCATTTCGTTCTGAATAATCTGGCAAATTAGCTACGATATGCTCTATTTTTTCCTCTATCTCCACGTCCGTGCCTAAATTATCATCTACAAATACTCCCATATCGTTCATTTTAATGAAGTCATTCAGATTGCGTGAGTTAGCACCCGTGGTTACAACGGGAAGGCCGGAAGCCAAATATTCACCAAGCTTTCCGGAGGTGACAACCTTATTCATTATATGACTATGTCGGAGGAATAGACCTAGGTCAGAAGCCGACAAATATTTATAGACTTCTTCATGAGGTACATTTTTTAAAACAAGCCGATCCTCGACATTGAAATTCTTGGCCTCATCTTTCACGAGCTTGAAATCTTCGACTCGAGTGAGCACTAGGAATCTGGCTGTCGGGTAAACTTCAGAAATCTCTTTAAAAACTTTGAACATTCCCGAGAGCCTCTGCCATGTACAGGTTACATTGCCCACGTACACAAATATAATCTTGTCATCAACACCGAGATTTTTCCGGATTTCCGCACGAGCATTTCGGTCAAAGAAAACATCATCTGGAAGAGGCAAAGTGGGAAAAATGAACATCTTCTTCCTGCCAACAAGGCGCTGGGTCCATAGCTCGGCATGTTCTTTCGACATCAGTATCAAAGCATCGGCATTCTGTGCTTTGAAAAAATCAAAGAATGCAATAATTTTATACTTTATGACATTAGATAATTTTTTAGGATAGTCTGGAGGACGGTCAGGATCACAAAACTCTTTGTTATAGATGAACTCCGATCTATTATCGCCCTCAAATTCCTGGGCTATTTTTAACCTAGCGCTTAAGAAAAGACATTTTCTAAGAATTATCAGGGGCACCGTGGTCTCTCTGAGAGCATGAACTATTACATGCCTTTTTAATGCCAACTCCCGATAAAAATATTTCGCCATTAAAAATGATTTAGAAATCTTTCTTTTATAGGTAACAATATCGAAATCATCTGAATTCACTGATTTATAAGCTTCTTTCCTAGCCTGAAACAAACTCTCTGGCACAAATGCTACTGCCTTTGCCGACACTTTTACACTTCTCAGGGCTGCTAACTTACGTTCGTGAAAATGCCGATGGCCGAAAAAATTTGGCGGCACCAGCAGAAACACGACCTTTTTTCGGCTCTTTTCATTCATTGCGATAGACTTTCCTAAACTCTCTGCATAAGGTAAGGAATATAAGTTGAAATTATTCGTACTCTTATATCTCGCACTTAATTATGAAGTGTCATTTTTCCAGAATGATCATCTGGCTAACACCCGTTTGTTTTTTGAACGCCAGCTTTGTTACGCAGGAAGCATTACGCACCACGGTGACTAACAAAAATATAGCAGTAGCAATCTTTTTTGTGACGCGACTCGAGAAAATATTCCTTGTTTTTAAATAAAATTCATTATGTCTCAGCGCCATGTATGCAAACCGTAAAACTCTTCTATAACCTTTGCTTTTCTCCACTTGGTAAAAATTCACTTTAAAGCCATTATTTTTAGCCAAGATTCTCAAAGATTGTTGACTGAATCGGCTGATATGAACAGGTGGCATGTCTTCGTGCACACCTGCCTGATCATATAATTTTCTTTGTAGAAAGTTAGGAACCGTTATAATCAGAAGGCCGCCGTCTTTCAGACTATCCCGGACAAGTTTCAACAAGCTGTTGAAATCATCAATGTGTTCCAAAACCTGAAACATGCAAACGTAGTCAAGGGAATCTGGCCCTAGCTCTTTAACTCCCTGAAGACTGGAGTACGAACTGACGCCAAAATCAGATAGGTATTTACGACACTCGTCCGAATACTCAATGGCATATAGCTGAGCCTTTCCTGAAAAACATTCATCAATTTTTTTCAAAAAATGACCGGACCCTGAGCCGATATCCAATAGATTAAACTGGCCACTCTCCTTTGGTATGAGTTTGAAGGCCTCTTGAAAATCCCATTTCCAGAATGGCTGATCTATTTTTGATTGGGAATACAAAATGTTATAGAGATGAGAATCCGCTGCCTTGAATGGTGAAGAAAACTCGAAGCCGCATTCATTACAGTGTTTGTAAAATGCTGATTCACTCTCCCAAATAATATTTTCAATGTATTGAGAAACCTTTGTTAAAAGAGTTTTATCTTGATTTCCCTCCAATACATGCATCGCCGCCTCTTGGCTAGAATGCTGCCGGATAACAGTCAGGCTAGCTGAATTACATATGGGACATTTTTTCATTTACTATTTCTCGGCGTTTTGAGAGATTTGTTCCAAATTAGGCTATTCGCTTGAACTGGCTATGACGCTAGATTAGGCGTTGTCTGCCATGCGTCGAAAAATCGGGCTTCTCAACGCGAGATCGTTATAAGAGCCGTGATCCGTCAATTCACCTTTCTCCAATAAGTAGATAGTTTCACATTGGCGCACTGTTGCTAGACGGTGGGCAATCATAATAATGGTTTTCTTGCCCGAAAAATCATGAATGGCGTCCATAATGAGCTTTTCGGTGATGCCGTCCAGCGCGCTTGTCGCCTCGTCCAGTACCAACACATCGGCATCGTTATATAGAGCTCTGGCGATTCCGATTCTCTGTTTTTGGCCGCCCGAGAGCTGAACACCTCGCTCCCCTACTTCTGTATCTAACCCGCGCGGGAGCTCGGCTAATAACTCGTCCAAGTGGGCCATTTTAGCGGCTCGTCTGACGCTCTCTTCGTCTATTGCGTCGAAAGGCAAGCCAAAAGCGATATTTTCTCTAATGGAGCTGTCCGCCAGAAATATTGATTGCGGTACAAAGCCGACTGTATTTTGCCAAGCCCGACGCTTCTCATTGGTAAGCGGCTCTCCGTCGATGAACAAACTTCCTTCCTGTGGCTCAATAAGTCCTAGTAGCAAATCGATGGCGGTAGATTTACCAGACCCAGAGGCACCAACCAAACCAATTACACCATTGGCGGGAATTCGCATGTCGATATTGTTGAGCGCGGGTTCCTCTTTACCAGGGTACCTGAATAGTACGTTGCTCAGGCGTACCTCCTGCTGCGGGACCAGGCGTTCATTCGATTGCGCGACTGCTCTAGCTGACTCCAGACTGCTAGCCCGGAGATCGTCGCGGACAGTGTCAAACGCCGCTAAATTACCTCTGATTTGGGATAGCCCAGCGTATGCTTGCTGGAACGCAGGCAACATTTTCATTCCGGCCAAAGCATAGACGGATAATACCGGGAGGATTGCGCCCAAATTACCCTCATGGGTCCCGAGTAGGTACAAAACCAAAAATATTACACTTCCAAATGCTACTAGTTCCATCGCGTAGCGGGGAGCTTGCGCCAACGCCATATTAGCACCCTGAGCAGCAGCATATTTGTCACAGGCGGTTTTGAAGCGATTTGTGAAACCGTCTTGCCGGCCGAGTAGCAAGACATCTTTAATGCCTCCAAAGCCTTCACCCATAAGTTTGAAGCGCATTTGCTGCGCTTCGCTTATCGAGCGGCCATTCCAAATAAGGCGGCGGCGCACGACCTTATACAGCAGCCAATAGGCGCTAGAAAAAATCACCAGGCCAGAGACTGCTACAGCGGGATTGTAAAGAAAAACGGCCACCGCCATGAACAGAGCCATGACCAGCTTCGCATTCATTTGCATCAGCGGGTTAATGATTTGG
>CAXBLS010000182.1:0-6083 GCA_963976585.1 uncultured Kordiimonadaceae bacterium | reverse complement strand
TCTTTTCCACATTGCAAAGGCTTGATTTAAAACCCGGGAAGCCAGTGATGTCGCACAGAGCTTGGTCAGAAATCAGGTAGTTTACGGCTGCTTCTTCCCATCCATGAGGCGCGTGAACCACGCCGGGCATGACGATGTCGCTGACTTTGGCGCGGATTTCTATTTCACCGCGCGGTGACCAGGCACGAAGCCAGTCATCATCTTTCACCTTCAGTTTTAAAGCGTCCTCAGGGTTTATCTGCATGACCGGGTATGGCTCAATAGCGCGGAGCATTTCGAGCTTTCTACCTTGGGAATGCTGATAATTTTTACTTCGCCCACCCGTGGTGAGAATGAATGGATAATCGGCAGCGATATCGGGTGTACTGACCGGAGACCAGTATGGTTCTTTATAGGTTGGTAGGCCGTCATAGCCATGATCTTCGAGGAGGTTGCTTTTAAATTCCACTTTTCCGCTTGGCGTTTGAAAGCCTTCCTGTTCATATTTTTTTTCAACAAATGGACCGTTATTATAGGGTGCCGCCTCGCCTTTTTTAGGAAGATCATCAAGTTTATAGCCGGAAAGTTCCAGCCGTTCTTCGAAAGATGCTTTGATGTCACCACCCCAAAAATTACTTTTTAAACCGAGTTTATCAGCAAGTGCAAACATGATATCGGCATCGGCCTTGGTGTTTCCGCGTGGCTCGATGACATTGGGACGATAGCGCACTTTGTCACCGCCGATGATCAGGCTTTCACGCTCAAGGTGGGTGGCAGCCGGAAGTGATACATCAGCAAATTCCCTGGTCGGCGTATCGTAAAAATCGCAGACACTGAAAAACTCAAGCTTTTCCATCTGCTTGCGAAGGCGTCCATAATCCGGATACATCATGACATTGGCGCCGATGGAAAAGATCGCTTTAATTTTTCCGCTTTCGATATAGTCGGACAGGATCATGCTTTGTCCTTCATGATATTTATCAATGAAGATCGGGAAGCGTTCATTGCCCATCGGAGTGGAAAGCTTTGGCAAAAGCTCGTCATGCAAGGTGATGTCTTTTTCCTGAGCGCCGCCCGGTTTTTTATTGCCGCCTTTAACGTCAAGATTTCCGGTAAGCGCCGCTAGCAATATGATTGCCCGGTGGTTTTGACACGCATTACTGTGGTGAACGGTAGCCTGCGGTGACAGGGATAGCTGGGCCGGCTTATTGCCGCCGTAAAGGCGTGCGGCCTTGATGATAAGTTCTCTATCAATTCCGGTAATTTCGGCGGTTTTCTCGGGAGTATATTCTCTTACATAGTTTTTATACTCAGCAACGCCGTGACACCAGTTATCAAGGAATTCGCGGTCTTCAAGACCTTCACTCAAGATCACATGCGCGATCCCCAATGCCAGAGCACCGTCAGTGCCCGGACGCAGACGCAAATGCACATCTGCTTTTTTCGCAAGCGTGGTCAGACGCGGATCAACGACAATCATCGGCACGTCGGTTTCTTTAAAGAAATAATGCTTATCAAGTGGCAATAGTGAATTCGCCGTATCATTGCTCCAGATCAGACGGCATTTTGTTTCCGGCTGATAAGGACGGCTGGTACCGTAAAAATAGCCATAATCATCACCAAAGGTGATGGCTGAGGCAACACGGGTTGCGCCAAAACAACAACTCGATTCGGTGATATAGTGCGGTGAGCCAAAAAGATAAGAGAGACGTTGCAGATATGGTCTTGGCTCTTTGGTATAGCCAACCATGAATGCCACGGACTCAGGCCCGTATTTTTCTTTTATCTCATTCAGGCGGTCTGCGATGGTTGAAATGGCATCTTCCCAAGTGGCGTTCTTCCACTCGCCGTCGACACCGCGCATTTCCGGCTCAAGTAATCTGACGTCGCTTTCGCGGTGCTCTATCATGGCGCTTCCGCGCACACAATCAGGTAGCGCCACTTCGGTTACAGTTTTTTTATTTGAGCCTTCAGCGACCCGGGTTTTCACATGAACTTCGCAATTGGCCGAACACATGTAACATGTCGATGTTTCCATCTCATCCGAATGTTCTTGTTTCAGCATCCCTGCGATTTTCATGGCCTGCTCCCAGAATTATTCCTTACAAAAATCAAATTTAAGCCTTTTTCGAAGAAATTGCACCCGCTTTGTTGATAAATATCAACGAAGCGAATAAAATTTATATTCACTATGGTAATCCTAAAACTATATACTAAATATAGAACCGCACTACACCGATAGAAAAAGGACATTTTCATGACATCAGCTTTGCCTGCCGAAATAAAGGCTTTCTTTGATCCGGACACCTACACCATCACTTACGTGGTCGCGGATACCGCGTCGTCAGCGTGTGCCGTCATCGACAGCGTTCTTGATTATGATCCAGATTCCGGCAGAACCAATACAAGTTCAGCAGATCAGGTCATTTCATATATTAAAGAGAAAGGGTACCTGTGCCAGTGGATCATTGAAACACATGTACATGCTGATCATTTGACGGCGGCTCCTTACTTAAAAGAAAAGATCGGTGGCAAAGCGGCTATTGGTGATCATATTACTGTCGTCCAGCAAACATTTGGGCCAGTTTATAATGCCGAAAGTTCATTTGCCACAGACGGGAGCCAGTTTGATCATCTGTTTAGCGACAATGAAGTCTTCAAAATTGGTGATATCGAAGCACGCGTTCTGCACACGCCCGGTCATACGCCGGCCTGTGTATCCTATATTATAGGCGACAATTGTTTTGTCGGTGATACCATATTTATGCCCGACTACGGCACTGCCAGATGCGATTTTCCAGGCGGCGACGCCGCGAGGCTTTATGATAGTCTGCAAAAGATATTATCCCTTCCTGACGAGACCACCCTATATATGTGCCATGACTACGGGCCTGGCGGTCGCGACTATGAATGGATCACTTCAGTTAAGGAACAGAAGGAAAAAAACATCCATCTAACCGGAAAGAGCCGCGATCAATATATCGACGCCAGAACAACCCGTGATGCGGAACTTAGCATGCCGAAACTGATCCTGCCTTCTGTTCAGGTAAACATGAGAGGTGGAGATTTTCCGCCGGCAGAGGATAATGGTACCTCATACATCAAAATTCCGCTTAATGTATTATAAGGCAGTTTTTAATGGCACCAGACACCTTGGCTATCAACGTGACGAAACCAGTCATGCTCGGACCAGAAGCGACTGATCTCTACGGGTGGTACAGGGCATTTGTAGAGCCCTTTTTGGAAGCATATTTTTTTCTGTTTAAAGGTGAAAGCCATTTTATCTCTCCTTATTTTTTAGAACATATAGCAGATAAATAAGAACATATCAAGAACATTTTAAATATTTTGTTGTTTTTCTTGTAGAGAGAACAAGGTTTACCGATCTTTATAGCGAGGTTTCTTCCGCCAAATTATTCAAAATACTTTACCTAGATCAGTAATCTGTTGGATTATTTTAAATTTGTTCTAATGTAGTCACGCACACACCAATTTTATACTTTGAGAATTTTATGCCTAAAAGAATTAACCGCCTTAATACCAAAGAATTCATCTTCATCATGGCCGTTTTGATGTCTGTCACGGCATTATCCATTGATGCAATGATCCCGGCTTTAGGGTTAATGACGACCGACTTGAATGTTCAAAACACCAACGATATTCAGATGGTCATAACCTCCGTGTTTTTTGGTATGTCGTTCGGCATTATGATTTATGGACCATTTGCAGACAGTTTTGGGCGGAAAACTGCCATTTATCTTGGCGTTGGAATATTTCTAATCGGTACACTCGTCTCAATTTACGCAACAAACCTAGAAACCATGCTAGTTGGAAGAGCCATCCAGGGTTTTGGTTCTGCAGCGTGCCGGGTCGTCAGTCTTGCTATTATTCGCGATAAGTATGAAGGTGTCGAAATGGCGAAGATAATGTCTCTGATCATGATGGTGTTTATCATGGTTCCCGCCCTTGCCCCGCTGCTTGGGCAAGGGATACTGATATTCGCCAGTTGGCAGGCTATTTTTTGGTTTATATTTGTCTTCGCACTGCTCGGGGTCACGTGGATGCATTTTCGCCAAAGGGAAACATTAGACCCTAAAAACCGTAGATCATTTTCTTTTTCCATTATTCTGTCAGGAAGTGCGGAAACGGTTAAAAATCCAGTTACTTTGGGCTACACTGTTATGACAGGTATTTTGTTTGGCTCCTTCGTTGCCTATCTTAGCCTGGCACAGCAAATCATGGAAGTTCAGTATAACTTAGGCGATGCTTTTGTTATATATTTTGGTGTGCTTGCACTTGCTTACGGAACCGCATCATTTTTAAATGCCAGATTGCTGGGGAGATTCAGTGTCCATAAAATATGTTTCTTTTTTCTCACGGTTCACGTGGTAATTTCACTGTCGTTTTTCGCGCTTAGCGTCGCACAAGACGGAAATCTGCCATTTAGTCTTTTTTACATCTATATGCTTTCAACGTTCTTTAGTCTTGGCGCGCTATTTGGTAATTTCAATAGCCTTGCACTGCAACCATTCGGGCACATGGCGGGCATCTCAACATCCGTGATTAGCGCCATCCAAACTTTTCTTGCTGTAATCGTGGGCGGCACAATCGGCCAACTCTATAATGGCACGGTTCAGCCGCTGATCATCAGCTTTCTTGTGTGCGGTTTCATTACACTGGGTATTTTTGTAAGTATCAGAAGCCGATCAGAAGCATCGCTTTTAAAACCATAATTGAGAAAAGTGGTGCGCCCGACAGGATTCGAACCTGTGACCTACGGATTAGAAATCCTAATGCCTTATTATTCACCATTTCTCATAGTCATACAATATACACCTAAAAAGTAAGGTTTTATAAGGTTTTTGGATAAATCAATTAATCATCATTACCCATTGAAACTCACTAGGATTGTAGCTAGAATGTAGCTAGAGACTTTGTAGCTACAATTTTGGATATGTAAAATGGCAACTCGTAAAGCAAAAATCACTAAAACTATTATTGATAACCTAAAGGCAGGCGATACTGTCTGGGACACCGAGCTTTCCGGCTTCGGAGTGCGCTGCCAAAAAAAGGCGAAAGTCTATGTCCTCAAGAAATTCTATAACGGCAGTCAGCATTGGTTTACCCTTGGCAAACCATCCGAGGGCATGACCGTTACCAAAGCACGCCAGAAAGCTGAAATTAAACTTGGTGAAATAGCAGACGGTAAAGACCCTGCGTTAATTCGTGAAGACCTAAAAAAACGCCCAACCATCAAAGAACTATGCGAACGCTTTCTGACTGACTATGCCGAAGAACATAAAAAACCCTCAAGTATAAATATGGATAGAAAGAATATTCAAAATCATATCCTGCCATTACTGGGAAAGAAATTTGTATCAGACATTACTCTAACCGACATAGACCGCTTTAAGCGCGCCGTAAAGGACGGTAAAACAGCAAGGCCTATGCCTGATAATGGTAATGGCGGCAAACCGGTTACTGGCGGTACAGGCGCAGCGAATAGATGCCTATCCTTGCTCTCTAAGGCTTTTAATCTTTCAATACTATGGGGAATGCGAGCCACAAACCCAGTACAGCATGTTCAAAAATATAAAGAAAAGAAAATTGAACGCTTCCTATCTGAAAAAGAATTTATGGCACTTGCCGAGGCAATCAGGACAGTAGAACAAAAAGAAGAAACAAACCCATACGCCATAGCCGCCATTCGCTTGCTTATTTTTACAGGGGCAAGGCGCGGTGAGATATTATCATTACGTTGGGATGCGGTCGACTTTGACAGACAGGTTATAAAGCTTGCCGATTCAAAAACAGGGGCTAAGATTATTTATCTTAACCCCCCTGCCCTTGAACTTTTATCTTCACTGGAAAGACAATCAGAAAATCCCTTTGTCATTTGCGGCCTAAAGCCAAAGTCTCATTTAGCAGACGTTAACCGCGTATGGAGACACACTCGCGACCGTGCCACCGTTAATTTATGCTTACAAAATGAACCCATTAAAGACTTAATTAAACTTAACAATATCGAAGATGAAAATCTGACCTTAAAAACCCTTAAGTCATTGACAGATAAAGCGGGTATTGAGCTGGGTACCTACCTCACA
>CAXBLS010000181.1:0-6100 GCA_963976585.1 uncultured Kordiimonadaceae bacterium | reverse complement strand
GAAGAGATCACTCTTTTCGGCATTGATCATCTGGCGAATTTCAGCAAGCTGCTCATCACCATAACCTTTCTCAGCCAAGCTCTCCATCAGCGCCTTACGGGTATCTGGTTGCCCCCACAGCACACGCAACTCATCCTCATTCTTAAACAGTTCGGGCAAATCACCGAATAATCGTTGGATGAATTCGGCTGCTGACATTGGTTTGCCTTCAGGGCTCCAAAATGTTGTTGCCATCATGTGTTGAATGGTGCGCTCTTTTCCATCGGCCAATTTAATCTTCACTTTGACTTTCTTGTTGCAGACACAAGGGTCTTCACCACATTTGGCACAAGGCTCAGAAGGTCTCTCACATTCGCATGGGCGTTGACCGCATACAGGACATTCTGTTGGCGGCTGTACTTCACAAGTGCAAGGAGTATGCCCACAACGTTTGCATGGCTCTGGCTCTGGTGGTTCACCATCCCATTCAGGATCACTGAAATGCTCATAAGCCTTCACGAAGTCATACACAGTGAAATAGTCTTTACCATCGAACAAACGGGTTCCGCGTCCAATAATCTGTTTAAATTCAATCATCGAATTCACCGGGCGCATCAGCACAATATTGCGGATATTCCGTGCATCCACACCAGTCGAGAGTTTTTGCGATGTGGTGAGGATCGTCGGGATTGTTTTCTCGTTATCTTGAAATATACGCAATTGTTGTTCGCCCAACTCGCCATCATTGGCCGTCACGCGGACACAATAGTTCGGCTCTTTGCTGGTCTTCATCTGATTAATCAGATCACGCACCGCGAGCGCATGCTCTTGTGTGGCACAAAACACCAATGTCTTTTGGCTTTGATCAATCGAGTCCATGAACAGCTGTACACGATATTTCTCGCGCGCTTTAATCTCAATTACGCGGTTGAAATCATCTTCATTGTAGCGTTTGCCTTCCTCGATTTCACCTTCGATCAACTGATCATCGGAGGTATAAACATACTCATCAAGGGTGGTGGCGATCTGCTTCACCTTGAAAGGCGTTAAGTAGCCATCATTGATCCCTTCCTTCAGGGAATAAATGTAAACAGGCTCGCCAAAATAAGTATAGGTATCAACATTATGCTCGCGCTTTGGTGTGGCAGTCAGGCCAAGTTGCACAGCTGGCGAGAAATATTCCAGAATCCCGCGCCAGTTGCTTTCATCATTCGCGCCACCCCGGTGACATTCATCAATCACAATGAAATCGAAGAAGTCTGGTGGATATTCGCCAAAGCTCGGCGCAGAATTACCCTCGGCATCACTACCAGACATAAAGGTTTGGAAAATAGTAAAAAAGATACTGCCATTTTTTGGCACACGGCCTTTTTTGCGTATCTCACTCGGCTTGATCCTTACCAACGCATCTTCGGGGAAAGCAGAGAACGAGTTATAGGCTTGGTTGGCAAGAATATTGCGATCAGCTAAAAACAAAATACGGGGACGGCGTGTTGGTTCGCCACTTAAATTCCAGCGGGAATGAAATAATTTCCACGCAAGCTGAAAAGCAATGAATGTTTTGCCCGTGCCGGTCGCAAGGGTGAGCAAAATGCGTGTATCTCCGGCAGTAATCGCCTCCAGCGTTTTGTTGATGGCATTATGCTGATAGTAACGCGCCTGCCATTGTCCGCCTTTATCCTCAAACGGCACATCGCCAAAACGATCACGCCATGCATATTCTTCCGAGAATGTTTGATCCCATAGTTCTTGTGGTGTGGGGTAACGCGTAATGTAACCTTCTTCACCCGTCTGCATATCCATGCGATAAATCCCATCACCATTGGTGGAATAGGTGAAACGGGTCTGGAGCATAGCGGCATATTTCTTAGCCTGCGCCACACCCTCGGTATCGGGCAGGCTGCGTTTCTTGGCCTCAATCACGCCGAGCTTCTGCCCCTTATAAAACAGCACATAATCAGCAATATCCTGCGTTGCCCGCTTGCCCGCGCCCTGTAATCGACCCAATGTAATGACTTCACGCCGAACGCGGCTGCCATCAACCACGCCCCAGCCTGCTTCTTTCAAAGCAGGGTCAATCAGCTCTGCACGGGTTTCAGCTTCATTCATGCGGCGGCTTCTTTTTTGATCGGCAGATCATCTGTCGTTAGTTCACCGGAAAATGCTTTTTGCAGGAGGGATTGTTTCAGTTCGGCAAGGGCAGTGAGCTTTTGTTGGTAGATGGCTTCGAGACGTTGAGTTTTGTCTTCAAGAAACAGGATATTTGAAACCATTTCTTTCTGTACTTTAAGAGGAGGGACTGGAATTAATATTTCTTTCAGATGGTTTACTGACATTGATGGAATGAGTGAACGCTCTGATCGCTTTAACAGTTCGCCTTTTACAAAATTTGTTGGAATAATATAATATAAATAGTCATCCAGAATTACGTTACGATTTCTATTTGAGATCTTACAAAGCGCAACATTGAATGCACCGCTCACTCCTCTGAAAACGTTCCCGATATGTCGATAAGCCACCATCAATATGTCATTAGGCTCGACACGGTGAAGCTGCGGGCTATCGGGCACATACACTGTATATTTGTCAGATTTACCATCGCGTATCTGATAAAACCTTACATAATTATCTTTAGGAAGATCTGAGAATTTACTCTTAGGTGGATTATGACCCCTAGTAAGGAAAGCAACTTCTTCCATTGACTTTTCCTCCCACCCTTCACCCTTTTGAGTGAAGATGGTGTTTAGAGAGCTTTCAAACAGCTCGCGGGCGTTAGCGAGGTTCTGCTGGGTATTGACGATGGCCTTTTCAATCCCCGCAAACGCTTCATCCAGAATTGCAACAATGCGTTTTTGTTCGGGGAGAGGTGGGAGAGGTATTTCAAATGGAGCAATATCCGCTTTACTAAACCCAGCTTGAGCAGATCTGTCTGCAACAGACATTAAGGGTTTTTGAAAGAGGTCTGAGGTTAAATAAAGATAGAAAAAATTCTTATCAATGGTCTGCTCATTGGGGATAGTTTTGATTAAAGCTACATTGTATGCCCCCGCTTTTCCCCGGTGTATTTGCCCTACAGAAGCCCCGTAACGACCAATCATTATATCGTCCGCTTCGCAAATTCTATTTTTCTTTATATTAGGAATGTAGATGGCATATTTATCACTTTTGAAATCACGAATTTGCAAAAGGCGGATATAACCATCGCGTGGGGCATCAACGAACTTTGATTTAGGCGGTTGTGATCCGCCTTCAAAGTCAGATACATCACCTAGTTTTACAGTGTCCCACTCGTTGCTCACAACATCCCCCGAACATTCTCGAGAATTTCCGCACTTTTTGCATCAAGGGCAACGATCTCAGCGATAATGACTTCTGGATTGCGCAACGGTGCAGCTTCCGGCGTATTGGGGTTCTTAACCGATAAATCAAAACTGTCCTGATTAATGTTCGTTACATCAACTGACCATGATTTTTCGGACTCGGCGAAGCTGGCCTGTAATTCGACAAACTCTTTCAGGTCATTATCATTGAGGGAATTGGTCTTGCCCATGTTGCGACCGGGATCAAGCTGGTAATACCAGACTTCGCGTGTGGGTGCGCCTTTATCGAAGAATAGCACCACGGTTTTCACACCCGCGCCGAGGAACGTGCCGCCAGGGCAATCCAGCACAGTATGCAGGTTACAACTTTCCAGCAATTCTTTACGCAGGGCTTGGGAAGCATTATCGGAGTTTGATAAGAACGTATTCTTGATTACAACCGCGCCGCGCCCACCGGCTTTGAGATACTTAATGAAATGCTGGAGAAATAGAAATGCTGTCTCGCCCGTTTTGATCGGGAAATTTTGTTGTACTTCTGCGCGCTCTTTTCCGCCGAAAGGAGGATTAGCGAGGACAACATCGAAACGGTCTTTGTCCTGAATATCGGCAAGATTTTCCGCCAGTGTGTTGGTATGGATAATATTCGGTGTGTCGATCCCATGCAGGATCATGTTCATGATCGCAATTACATAGGCAAGGCTCTTCTTCTCCTTGCCATAGAAGGTCTTGTTTTGCAATATCTGGAGCTGTGTTACGTTCTCTACTTTTGGACGCATGTAATCATAGGCTTCGCACAAGAATCCCGCAGAACCAACCGCACCATCATAAATACGCTCACCGATTTTTGGTTTGACCACCTGCACCATGGCGCGAATGAGTGGGCGCGGCGTGTAATATTCCCCACCATTACGACCCGCATTGCCCATGTTCTTGATTTTGGCTTCATACAGGTGTGATAGCTCATGCTTTTCCTTCTGCGAGCGAAAGCGCAAAGCGTCCATCAATTCCAGCGCATCACGGAGGCTGTAACCGCTTTGAAACTTGTTCTTTATTTCACCGAAGATTTCACCGATTTTATATTCGATGGTATCGGGGCCGATTGCGCGTTGCTTGAAACCTTTCAGATAAGGAAAGAGTTCGTTGTCTATATATTGAATCAAATCATCGCCGGTCAGCGCCGCGTCATGATCGAATGATCCATCTGCTTTCTTAGGTGCTGCCCATTTTGACCAATGATGTGCATCGTCAATAATGAATTCATATGTTTTGCCGACCAAATCGGCTTCCATGGAGCGTTCTTGCTCTAGATCATCAAGGTATTTGAGGAACAGCATCCATGATGTTTGCTCGGTGTAATCGAGCTCTGTGGTGCAACCTGCCTCTTTCCAAAGGACATCATCAATATTTTTAAAAGTCTGTTCGAACATGCTTTACTTTTTCCCCTCACTCACAATGCGATCCATTTAAATAACTAACGAGAGGATATGGGAAAATTGTAGAAGGCACAATGGACAACTATGTTTACACTGTCATCACAAGTTTGGACAGACACTGTCCATGTATTTGCTAGCATTTGTTGTACACCCTTTTTGTGGTTTTTGTGGTCAAGTTCTATAGGGTGAAGAAATAACAACAGTAACGACCAATCACACAATATAGTCTGCTTTATTTTCTTATGGGGCATTAGTGGGACACTTGAAGGTAAAAAACCAGCATAAACCACAACAAGCTACAATAAGAATAATAGATTAACTCTTTGATAGAATTGTTTTAGTTTGTTGTTAGGTATTGTTACTTATTGGTCTCATTAGATTTGTAATCAGAAGGTCCCGAGTTCGATTCTTGGTGTCGGCACCAATAACACGTTTCATTAGATCCCATGTCACATCAAACCAATTGAAATAAAAGATATTTTACTAATTATTGGTTTCATGTGGTCTCATAATATATCTTGACATACCAACAAATTGGCGGTATTTCTGACGGTACTTTTAGATACCGTTGATTGAGGTACCGTCAAATGCTCACAGATATCGCAGTACGTAATGCTAATTCCAAAGAAAAGCCGTATAAACTTTCAGATAGTGGCGGATTATATTTGCTTGTTAAATCTGCTGGGAAGTATTGGCGCATGGATTATCGGTTTGCAGGTAAGCGTAAGACCATAGCGCTAGGTGTATATCCGACTGTTACGCTTGTTGGTGCAAGGGAGGGGCGAGAAAAAGCGCGTAAGTTACTTGCTGACAATACTGACCCTGTAATAGTTAAGGCAATCAATAAGCAGACAAAGCAACACGCCGGTGAAAATACCTTTGAAGCCGTCGCACTTGAGTGGTTTGCAAAGAAGCAAACAGTATTGGCATCGTCAACAGCTGTAAAAATAAAAGGATTTCTCGATAATAATATCTTTCCTTGGCTTGGTGGACGTCAGATAAAAGAAATTACCGCCCCTGAACTAGTAGCAATAGAAAATTGGACGGTGCAGGGCCTTTACACATTCTTTCACCAACTAAACATTCTATACAATAGGCTTTACGTTCTTGATGATCAGATTCGTAGTGGGCATAACCGCAAACTAAAGTCTATTTTATACGGTTCGCTTTCTAGGGTTGAGCCTGAAGCTCAATTGATATTAGACTCAATTGAAATACACTCTCCAGCAGATATAAACCTAACGGGATCTGGAGAAATAATTGATGAGCTTGGTGAAACTTGGAAAGATCTAAGGTATCGAAACAAAATTGAAGGCTATGTCACAATTAAATGTTGAATTTGATTTAAGAATTTATAAAACCCTTATT
>CAXBLS010000180.1:0-6197 GCA_963976585.1 uncultured Kordiimonadaceae bacterium | reverse complement strand
GTTTATCAAAATCCATCCACTCAGGGTGGGAATGATGCAGCTCAATTTCTTCTTCGATGATTGTAAGGAACTTATCAAGTCCGGCGTTTATTTGTTCTGGTGTTATATCCTCAGGAGGGTTGTCAATATTGCTCATCCTACATAGCCATAACCGGCACACCGGCAATGTATGGATGAATGAAGACAATAACAGTATAGATCACTACGGCTATAACCAGTTTAATGATATCTTTTTTCATGGGGATTGCCACGGGTTTCACATATTCGCCGTCACGCTTGTTAATCACCAGTATTTCAACAGCCGCCCAAATGACCATGCCACCAAAAAGAACAATAGAACGACTATCACCATTGGCGAGCAAATGTGCAACGCCCCAGACGATGACAGCCGTCAGCATCGGGTGGCGGATATAGCGTTTTATGTTGCTGGGGCCGTGGGCGGCACCAAACAAATAAAAAGTCAAGATCATCAACACGCTGGTCAACTGAACAGCATTTGGTAGCGGATCATATATAACTTCAGGAATCGCCGACTTCCAGCCAAAGACCATCAGCACGATACTGCCAACGATTAAAAGTGAAAAGACGCCGCGGTAACCTTTGCCAAGCTTTTCAACCAGCTTTATTTTTAGGTTCGGCAGCAGCCCCGGAATATAATGAACCCCTGACCATAAAAGCACACCAGCAAGTAACATATCCATAATTCTAAACCCTTATTTTATTTTACCCTGAAAATAGCCTAACCAAAATTTTAGCATTTGGCAAATTTACGGCCATTTGACAGTTTTTCACTTAGCGCGAATGATATCAACAAAGAGGACGAGATTTGACCTACAAGATCAGTGAAGAAAAAAGTTGGAATATTTTCTCACCACCACCTAGGAAGCATCAATGCCTATTTCATCATTTATTTCGCCGTCTTCGCCGGAGGCTTCATTGAAGTAAATGTGACAGATCAAAACTTTAACTAAAACTTAACCATATTGGGCCCGGGCCTGACCATTTTCAAACATTAGGGAGACATGCACTGACCACGGTCAGGGTGTCTCCCTTTTTTTAATTCAATCCTAATAAAAGGAACACATCTAATGACCAAACATATTAACTACACCAGTGACAGAATTATTAACCGCGATCTCAACGAGCTTGACCGCATAGAAGCACTGTTAAAGCCGTATCCAGACAAGGTTGACTATAATAATATCAATCTTGCCCATGTAATGCTCAAAGAAGAACAGAAGCGACTTCAACAGAGCGCCGCCAATTTCACAGACCGTCAAAAATCGCGACTTCAAAGTTCTTCTGCACAACAACCATTGCGCGATCAAAAATCCTTGCAACACTCGCAATATTCTGCCAATAATGCATCCATGCAACAAACAAACTCAAACTCTGAACAATCTCCAACAGCTTCGTTAATGGCGCAGAATAGTGTCCAGAATGATCGGCCACGCATTCACCCATCAAGATTTGAACTTAGCAAAAACCTTGATGATTTTATTAGAAAAGAAGAAGGGTATAAGTCAGCATTATATGAAGGCACAGCTAAAAATCCTACCATCGGCATTGGTCATAAAGTGGTAAAAGGTGAATATAAGGTCGGTGATACCATTACCAAAGAACAGGCAGAAAAGCATTTCGCAGAGGATAAAGAAACGGCAAGGCAATATGCGCTCAAACTAGTTGGTCATCTACCCATGCACCGATATGAATTTGAAGCGATCGTTGATGCAATGTTTAACGTTGGGCCGGGCAACCTCGGGCTTGGGACGGATAAAAGTCCCCACCTTAATAAAGCCATAAAGGCGGGTAATTATACTGGCGAGGAAGGTATTTCGAGTAATCTTATATATTCGAAAGATAGTAAGGGCGATCGTCAAGGCGGCCTGATTAAAAGAAGCAGTGGTCGCACCAATATGTTTAATGGAAAATTTGGGGAGTATTAGAATATGGCAACAAAACTATTGATAGTCATATATTCATTTGTTTTCATCACATCAGCTTTTGCACAGGATTATCATGATCCTGTGCAACCAAATGAACTTGGTTGTCTGGAGCGTGAATGGGGGGAAATAAACCCAACGGAAGCTGATAAACAGTTCGATATTGAAAATGATTTCGATGAAAGTGGCGAAAGAATTTCCTGTCGAAATTATATTACCCCAACGGAGTTGAACAATTTTTTTGTCAAAATAAAAAAAGCTGTTCAACAACGAGATAAAGAAGCTTTGGCAGACCTTATTCGTTTTCCAAGTCACACTTTACTTGATGGTCGTGAAAAGCCGAATGAACAAAATATTAGAAAATCCAAATCGAGAGATATTAAAGATAAACAGGATTTTATCGAACATTATGATGAAATCATGATAGCTACGACCATAAAAATCATTCAATGCATGCAATTGAATAATATTTTTGCCCATCCTTATATGGGAACTGGAACTACAGCGGGTGAAATCTGGATATACAAAGATGTTGATACGAGGGAGCTATCTGTCAATAGACTTAGCTCAAGACCGGAAGATGATAAACACTGGCTCGATCAAGAATGCAGTTGGTAATATTTTGCTATTATTAATAAAATTTTAGCAATGCCTTATACCTCATTTGCTGATAGTCTGCATCGGTTCCGGCACAGTTTATATATCGTATGGAATCACCGACATGATCCAGATGTTTTTGTGAACATTTCACGAAACCCAACTCCACAAATTGTTGAGAGAATAAGGGATAAGATTTTGGAATGTGTAAAAAAGGGCGAACTGGAACATAAAAGAGCTATAACCAATTATTAATGACTTACATCTGGTTCTTTTTTAGGTATATATCAAGCTATTTGGGAATGGGTAGATTTTGATACTCTGCCACAATAATAGACCAATGAAATAAAGTAACGCTTCCTCTTGCTCCAATGACGCCCTCGTGCTAGCCTCATTCTCATCAAAATATGGGACAAATGTGAGGGATGATAATCATGAAAAAAATGCATGTTTTGCTGCTTAGTGCGGCGATGACCATTTTACCGGCGGCGGTGCCGCAGGTGGCGGTTGCAACGGGCGTTAATATTGGCGGGAAATATGAAAGTTATGAATTTCGCAATGTTGGCCCGACAAGGGGCGGGCGGGTTACCGCTGTTACGGGGACCGTGGCGGAAACGGGCACGTTTTATCTGGGCGCGTCTGGTGGTGGCGTTTGGAAGACGGATGATTACGGCACCACGTGGCACAATGTGTCTGATGGATACTTCGCGACACCGTCGATTGGTGATATCGCGGTTGCGCAAAATGATGCCAATATCGTTTATGTGGGCACCGGGTCCGACGGGCTTCGCTCAAACGTAATTGCCGGTAAGGGGGCATATCGTTCCATTGACGGCGGCACGACGTGGAAACATATCGGCCTTGATAACACCGGTCAAATTGGCGCTGTCGAAATTGACCCGCGCTCAAACGATACGGTTTATGTTGCGGCCATCGGTAATGCCTTTGCTCCCAACGAAGACCGCGGCCTTTATAAAACCACTGACGGCGGCGAAAGCTGGGCTAAGGTGCTTTATATTTCCGATACAGTCGGCATTGTTGATGTGGAAATGCATCCAAGCAATCCAAACATAGTATACGCAAGCGCCTGGAAAGCTGACCGTAAGCCATGGACGATTATTTCTGGCGGTGAAATGGCGGATGGTGAAGGCGGGATTTATAAATCCATTGATGCTGGCGCAACATGGAAAAAAATCAATGAAGGTCTTCCCACTGGACTGGTTGGTAAAATCGACCTTGCGGTGACGCCAGCCAATTCAAGTGTGCTTGCCGCCAATGTGGAAGCACCAAACCCGGAAGGCGGACTTTATTGGTCCGTTGATCAGGGCGAAAGCTGGGAACATATTTCAAATGATAAAGGCATTCAGAACAGACCATTTTATTACACCAATTTGGATATTGATCCGACTAATGAGAAAATCATTTATTCAAACGCCAATCCGCTGCGCAAATCCGTTGACGGCGGTAAAACATGGACAACCATGTCCGTGCCCCACGGCGATAATCATGACATCTGGCAAAACCCCAACAATCCTGACCTGCTGATCCAGGCCAATGACGGCGGCGCCAATGTAAGCTTTAATGGCGGTAAAACATGGTCAACCCAGTTTAACCAGCCAACAACAGAAGTGTATCAGGTCGAGGTCGATGACCAGCATCCATACTGGCTTTATGCAGGAATGCAGGATAATGGCAGCACCATTTCGGTGCCAAGCAACGCCCCGTGGGGGACACAGCATACCAATGCGTATATCCAATATGCTGGTGGCTGTGAAACTGGCCCTGCGGTTCCAAAACCCGGCAATCACAATATCATTTATTCCGACTGTAAAGGCCGCTTTGGCACATATGATAAACGTACGGGGACAGAGCGCGCCTATTATGTGGGAGCAACCAACATATACGGTCACAACCCGGCCGATCTTAAATACCGCTTCCAGCGTGTGGCGCCGATCCATGTATCGCCCCATGACGCTGATGTGGTGTACCACGGGTCACAATATCTGCACCGCACGCGCGACGATGGTGTAACATGGGAACAAATATCACCGGATCTGACGGCAAATGAACCGGATAAACAGGTTATTTCCGGTGCGCCGATTACCCGCGATATTACTGGTGAAGAATATTATTCTGTTATCTACTCAATCCAGGAAAGCCCGCTTGAAAAGGGTGTGATTTGGGTCGGCGCCAACGATGGCCCGGTTTCCGTGACCCGTGATGACGGCGCCACTTGGGAAACAGTGACACCACGCATGCCGTCCGGTGGCCGCATTGACAGTGTTGCACCAAGTTCGCACACACCGGGCAAGGCGTATGTGACCGTACTCAGGTATCAGCTTGGTGACTGGACACCGTATATTTACAGAACCGAAAATTACGGTGGCAGCTGGAAACTAATCACAGACGGCATACCGGAAGATTTCCCGGTTCGTGTGGTTCGCGAAAGTCCGGACCACGAAGGGCTTCTGATCGCCGGAACAGAATTTGGCATGTTTATGTCGGCTGATGACGGTGAAAATTGGGAAGCGTTTCAACAAAACCTACCGGTGACACCTGTCACAGATATTAAGTTCATTCGCGGCGACCTTGCGGTCTCGACTATGGGACGCGGTTTTTGGGTGCTCGACAATGTTCAATCTGCTGCCGCAGCGGCGATGGCTGGCGGGGACAGACTTAGCGTCTTGAAACCGAAAGACACATTCCGTTATCGCCGGCCGCGCGGGGTGCCGCGTGACGGCACGGCGGACGGTGTTCCGGATTTGCCAAAACCAACTGTCGCGATTGATTATTATGTGCCCACAGGGGAGCACTCATCTATCACACTGGAAATCCTTGACGCGCAGGGCGATTTGGTCACCACCTATGTCAATGATGGCACTGACGCCAACGAAAACGACCTCGAAGCGCCAAATCATATTTTAACCGACGCACTTGAAAGGGACGCTGGCCTTAATCGTTTCCGTTGGGATATGACGCACCTTGGGGCGTGGAACGCGGACGCAGGACGCCGGTATATGGACGGGCCAATCGCCACACCGGGACTTTATTCTGCGCGCGTCACCATTGGTGATCAAATGTCAGAGGCGAGTTTTGAGCTGATGGTTGATCCGCGCGTAACAGAGCAGGGTGTTAATGTCACCGACATCACAGCGCAGACCGAACTTCAAGGTCATATCGCTGAGTTGCTCACGAATGCAAGAAAACTTGAGGCAGAGGCCAAAGCCGAACACGGTGCGCTGCACCGTCAGTACCGCGGTCAATCAAACGAGGAACGCGGCGCAGAAGCAAATGCAGACTTTGACCGTGTTCATACGGCCGTTCGCACGTTGGGTACACCAAATATCATATATCCCAAAGCGGGTCTTGTTGGTATGATCAGCTATTTATACAACATCAATAGTGACGCCGATCAGGTGCCTGGTAAAGACAGCATTGAACGCTTCGCGGAACTGACCGCTGAATATAACGCCGTCGAAGCGGCCTACCGCAACAAGTAAAGCACTAAGGTTCACAATAATTTAAAGCCCCGTCTGTTAATTCCGGCGGGGCTTTTTTCTTTGTATTATTTTGACTCCGATTGACCATTTTTAAACATGACGGAAACAGCACTGACGGTGGTCAGTTTGTCTCCTTTTTTTATTCAATTTTAAATTA
>CAXBLS010000179.1:0-6236 GCA_963976585.1 uncultured Kordiimonadaceae bacterium | reverse complement strand
TCGCTTACAGGCTTTAAGGATTTATAACCCATCGCATTTTTGGGCAGACGCAGTTTCATAACCGCTTCATAATAGGCAACAGCCAGATCCCGGCTGCCGGCCACCTCGTGGGCGACACCTTTCTCTTCTACCAATGTCCAGAGGGCGCCGGCCCGGCGATTGGTCAGGTATAATCCTTTGACCATGGTGCTGCGGCTGGGAAGGTCTTCAAGGCCAGTAACATATAGTCCTGGTGTTGCCCGGGTGGCTTCCGGTGGAACGGAGGAATAATAATAACCGCCCTTGTTTACCACATAGGCGATGACCCGTTCAGGTATCCATGACGCGATTTCGTGATTAATTTCACCGCCAGCAGACATTCCCCATAGCAGGAATGGGGCGTAGGACAGTTCTTCATGGCCGCTTGTTTGTGCGAAATGATCAATGGCGTCGATGATGGCTTTGCCGCTGCCTTTTGCCACTTGAATATAATCTTCGATCATCATATTCGGATGCATATTGTCGGTCAGGTAGGTTCCCATCAGGGCAAAGTCATGTTTATTTGCAAAATTCTGCCAGTATTGATCATCAATTTGCGCACGACCGTCGCCGTTGGACCCGGGATTGAGCATCACAATGCCACGAATTTTTTCAACTTCGGGATTAAGCCAGATTCTAAACGCGGCCATATTATAAACCGAACCTGGCTTTATGGTGACGTCATAGGTTTCAGCATGTGCAGTTTGAACGAATGACGCAATGGTGATTATAAGAAACAGTTTTAGAAAATTCATTTTTTATCCCCTTTTAGATATAATCAATATAATAGGTTTTAATTTTAAAAGCTCCACAAAATTTGGCATCAAGAAGTCATATGATATGCCATCGGACGTGTTTGGGATGTTGGAATAGGATGTGTAAAACTTTGATCACTGAAAATATGCTTGAATGGGAGAATGGCATTACGCCAAGGTCAACGATTTTCGATGATGTTTATTTCTCGACTGACGGCGGTATTGAAGAAAGTGAGGCTGTTTTTCTATCTGGCATTGATGCGCCGCAGGTGTGGCAGGGTAAACACCAGTTTACCATCTGTGAACTTGGCTTTGGTACCGGGCTCAACTTTTTAAATACCGCTGATTTATGGATAAAAAATAGCAAGCCAGAACAAGTCCTTAACTATTTTGCGACGGAACTTTACCCACTCAATAGGGATGATCTTGACAGAGCGCTAAAATGGCCTGAGATTGAAAAAATCAAACAAGAGTTTTTGTCGTCTTACCCGTCAGAAAATTTATCATTATGCGATGGGCGAATAAAATTAAACTTACTACTAGGGTATAGTGAAGATATTCTCATGCAGATGACAGAAAAAGTAGACGCATGGTATCTGGACGGTTTCGCACCGAGCAAAAATCCGGATATGTGGACGGATGAAATCTTCGCGCAGATGGCGCGATTGTCACAAAGGGGCACAAAGATTGCCACATTCACCGCAGCTGGTTTTGTACGACGAGCGATGTCAAATGCAGGATTTCAAATCTATAAACGTGACGGATACGGTAAAAAGCGTGAAATGCTCGGCGCCACATATTTAGGTGTTTGTCGGGGGTGAGACATAATAGCAACTGCCTTATTGTTGCATAAATAACACGGGAATTCGGCCTGTTGCATTAATGCTACATAATATTTACAACTGTAATAAGCTTTGTACTGGTTCGATATAAGCAAAAAAGAAGCGGCAGATTTTTCAATCAGCCGCTTCTGCGTTTATATGGTTAGGTCTGTGACCTTAGCAAAACCTTAAGGCGAAACAACATGGCTTATGTTGTTAGCTTCTGCCCAGGCATTGATTGGCGCAATGTTTTCAGAGGTGATACTTGCAAGCTCGGCTTTACGCGCGGCCCACTCTGCTTTCACATCTTCAAGACGTTGCAGCGCACCATTGGCGATAGGGGCACCAGCACCGTCCATCACATCGACAACATGTTTAACCTGAACTTCTAGTTTGCTCGGCCACGCATCTTCGTCTTCAAGAACCTGAAAATAAACCTGCGTTATTTCTTTTTCCCATTGATTGATATTCTCAATAGCAGTGGCTGCTTGAGTGGTCAGAGTATCATCGCCGGCATTGTCGGCCATGAGTGTCTTGATTTGGCTGCGTGCAGTACGCGCGTTATCAAGTGTGGCCAGGATTTCGTTAAGCAGGTTTGTACCTTCAACGATTTTGCC
Source organism: uncultured Kordiimonadaceae bacterium (assembly GCA_963976585.1). Lineage (GTDB taxonomy): Bacteria > Pseudomonadota > Alphaproteobacteria > Sphingomonadales > Emcibacteraceae > Pseudemcibacter. Next base: position 4,025 of record CAXBLS010000179.1, on the reverse strand, counting down.
TTCAAGGATATCATAGTCTGCGGCTGCTGCATCGTTGCGAGGATCAGGTAGAAGTTGGAAAGAAACCGTTTCTTCGTGATCACCAATTGCGATGCGAGCTTGATATTCACCCGGCATCACTTTTGCGCCGTCCCAACCAGAGAACATGAAGACATCATCAATACAGGTAATGCCCAGTCTGCGCATATCCCAGGTCCAAAGGTTCACACCTTGCTTCTTAGACGGGTAAGAAAGTTTGCGCATTTGACGTGGTGACATATTGCCAATAACACAGCGGTCATAGTCGCTTTCCTCACTTGAATAATGGCGAACCACATTGCCAATGCTATCAAGGATATCAATAGATAGAGGCCCATCAAGCTCTTCTGCGATGTGGTAGGAAAGAACGACACCATTAGGCGGGTTTTTACCCTCAATGTTGCTACCGTTGCGACGACCTGTGATCATCTCGGTTGTGCTTGGATTTAGGACATGAAGTGCTTTTTCAGCCTGATCATTGGAGATTTGACTGAGGATGGCAATATCGTCGAGAACCCAGAAACCACGACCTTGTGTCGCAACCACAAGGTCACCCTGGCGAATGGTAAGGTCAGTGACAGGAACTGGTGGCAGGTTAAGTTTTAGGCTTTGCCAGTTGTCACCATCATCAAAAGAAACAAACAATCCTGTTTCCGTACCTGCATAGAGCAAGCCTTGTTTGTTTTTGTCTTCGCGAACCACCCGAACGAAGTTGTCCTGTGGCAGGTCGCTGTCCAGTCTACTCCAGCTATTACCGTAATTTGTTGTTTTGTAAATATACGGCTTTACATCGTTCATTTTATAGGCTGAGACGACAACATATGCGGTTGCCGGATCATGTGGGCTGACTTCGATCGCGTTGATCATCCCTTCCGGGGCACCGCGCGGAGTGACATTATCCCAAGATCCGCCGTCATCACGGGTAACATAGACAAGACCATCGTCACTTCCGGACCAGATGACGCCACGCTCATGGGGACTTTCAACAATTGTATATACGTTGCCGTAAAATTCTGCGCCAACATTCTCGGCAGTCAGTGGACCACCATTGAGGCGCTGCTTTTCTTTCTCGTTGCGTGTTAGATCCGGGCTGATTTCTTCCCAGTTAACACCACGGTCAGAACTTCTCAGGATCATATGGGAACCATAATAGATTATGCTTGGATCATGAGGTGAGCTTGATACCGGTGCGTTCCAGTTTGCTCTGTATTTAAGATCTTCGGCATTCATTCCGAAAACATATTGTGGATACGGTTTGATCGGACGCATTCTTCTGTTTTCGGTATCCATCTCGGTCAAGGTACCATTAATTGTCGTCGCGTAAACCAGACGAGGATTATTTTCATCAAACGCAACATGGGCACTTTCGCCACCACCAACAGAGTAATAATCATCGACACCAATGCCGCCGGTGAAGGATTCCGACGTTATAGCCACTGTGGAATTATCCTGCTGACCCCCGTAAATACGGTAGGGAGTCATGTTGTCTGTAATGACACGGTAAAACTGTGCTGTTGGTTGATTCATGAGGCTCGACCAAGTTTTGCCGCCATCGAATGTGATTTCCGCTCCGCCATCATCAGCAAGTGCCATATTGAGACTATTGTCTGGATTGATCCATAGATCATGGGTGTCGCCATGGCCAACCTCGACAATATCGTATGATTTGCCCGCATCAACAGATTTGAGGAACGGTACGTTCATGACATAGATGGTATTGTCGTCGTTAGGGTCTGCTTTAATGTGGTTATAATACCAGGCACGTGTATGGGTAAGACGGTTTGAATTGATGTTTGTCCATGTTTTACCAGCATCCTCACTGCGGTAAACACCGCCATCATCTGAATACATGTCGCCTTCTACGACGGCGTAGACACGGCCTGGGTTGGAGGCTGATACGTCAATGCCAACTTTACCAATCTTTGTTGGCAGACCACCTTCCAGTTTATTCCATGTATCACCACCATCAGTGGTTTTCCAGATACCACCTTTTTCGCCACCGGATAGAATATACCACGGTGTGCGGCCATTTTCCCACATGGCAGCATAGAGGATGCGAGGATTGGTTGGATCGATCACGAGATCGCCGCCGCCAACTTGAGGGTCAATTTTAAGAACATGTTCCCATGTGTCACCGCCGTCTGTTGTGCGGTAAATGCCGCGTTCTTCATTCTGGCCCCATATATTTCCTTGTGCAGCGACATAGGCAATATCAGGATTGGTTGGATGAACCCGCAGTTTGGGGATTTGGCCGGCTTTTGGAAGGCCAATATGTTTCCATGTCTTGCCGGCGTCAGTTGATTTGTAGACACCATCGCCGCTGGCAGTGGTCACGCCGCGAATTGGCCCTTCACCCGTACCAACATAGATCACATTGGGGTCTGATTGTGCGACGCCAATTGCGCCAATGGTGCCAACATTAAAGAAGCCATCTGAAATATTTTCCCATGTTGTCCCGGCATTGCTTGTTTTCCATACACCGCCGCCAGCTGCCCCCATATAATAAGTGAGTGGATCGCCATTGATGCCGGATATTGTCACGGCGCGACCGCCGCGCCACGGACCAATCAAGCGGTATTCCTTGCCGGAATAAAGTGACGGATTAACGGTATCGGTTGCAAAACTTCCTGATACAATAGTGAACTGAGAGAGAGTCAGAGTTGCAATAAAAATAAATGGAATTTTTATCAGATTTTTGAAAGACATTATCTTTTCCCCTATGAGTTTTTAATCCATTACCGTGCCCTAATTTGGTGGATTTGTATAGAGTAATTATGGCTTTTCACAAGATATTGGCTATTCGTGAGAGATCATGGGTTGTGGTGAATATACTAAGACGTGCTTGAGTTGTTTGATCAGGTTCAGAAGGTCAATAAAAAAGCCCCGCTGCGGCCAGCGAGGCTTTTAGATTTGAATTTACGAACCGTTACTTTTTGTTGGTCATCATGCTGTAGATCAGGTGAGCGACAATCACGAGCGCAGCAGCGCCTGCGAATGCCGGTAGAAGATCCCAAGAGATCCCCTGTAAAGTTTCCTGACCATACATATCACGTGTATAACGGAGCAGTTCCATTTGAATTATCCTCGAATTGCTCTCTTAACAAGGTTTTCCATCAGTGGAACTTTGAAATGGTTATAGTTGAGCGGCGAGGCCCCACGTGACGCTGCACCAGCACCAAGATTTGCTGTTTCTTCGTCTGGAGCACTACCGCGAACGATATCTTCAACCACAGTGAGGCGTTTTGGAACACATTCCACAGCGCCGCAGGTAAGGCTGATGTCTTCGATCACGCCGCCAGATACTTTCATAGCAGACGCTATGTTTACCAGTGGGAAATCCCAAGTGGCGCGATCAGCAACTTTTTCAAAATAGAATTGAGCTCCAGACCATTTTGCAGGAATGCGGATTGCCGTCAGGACATCACCTGGCTCGAGCACTGTCATACGCTCGATATCGATCGCCGGACCAATGAAATATTCACTGGCTGGAACAACACGCTCACCACCTGGTCCAACAATGACCATACTGGCTTCAAGTGTTGTAATCGCAACCGCTGTATCAGATGGCGTTACAGCCACGCACCTTGACGCGCCGAATAAGCAATGCTCTCGGTTCATACCTTCAGGTGTGTCAGCATAACAAGTGTTGCCACCTGCGCGGTAACAATCGAGACCACTACGGTAGTACCAGCAACGCGTATCCTGGCTGATATTACCACCCAGTGTACCTTTATTTCTGATTTGTGGACTTGCCACGCGACCAGCTGCCATAGAGAGTAGGCCATATTTTTCTTTAATAATGGCGTTATTTTCTATGTCAGTCAGTGTTGTCATTGCTCCTATTTCCACGCCACCGTCTGCGGTTTCGCGGATACCTTTTAAGGATTCAATTCCGCTAAGATCCACAACAGTTTGTGGACGCTTTACGCGGTCTTTGAACCAGTCAAGACTGTCTTGGCCACCGGCCATTGCCCAACCGTTTGCACCAGCATCAGCAAGTATGCTGA
>CAXBLS010000178.1:0-6276 GCA_963976585.1 uncultured Kordiimonadaceae bacterium | reverse complement strand
TATGAATGAAGGCACCAAAACATTGCCCTCGTTGGAATTTGATGACCGTAAAACCCAACTTGGCGCACGTATTGGCTTTTCAAATGGATTAGATAGCTCCAACATCAGCCTTTCGGCACTGAAAAAAAATCTATCGGACTCTATTGAGCTTTGGGCAGACGTCGTCAGAAATCCTGCCTTCAGATCAACAGACATTGAACGCGACAGATCGTTAACCCTTGCCCAGCTGGAAGAAGCGAAAATGAGCCCCGGAAGCATCGCTGGAAGCCTGCTTACCAAAATCCTCTACGGCGATAATCATGTCTATAGCGGTCGCACCATACTGGAACGCGAGATAATGGTACGCAACATTAATCGCCAGGATCTCGTTGATTTTCACGAGATGTGGATCAGGCCCGACAACGCGGAAATATATGTGGTAGGCGATACAACCCTCGGCAAAATAACCGAAGAACTTAATAACGCATTTGGCGACTGGCAAAATCCGGACCGACCCAAAGGGATCAAAAATTTAACTGATGCGCTTTATGCTGATAAAAGTCGTATCATACTCGTTGACCGTCCAGAAGCGGTGCAATCGATAATCCTCGCGGCTCATTTAGTTTCCTCGTCAACCGATAAAAATGCGTTTAACGTCAACGCCATGAACGATATTTTAGGAGGAGAATTTACCTCACGCATCAACATGAACCTGCGTGAAGACAAGGGTTGGTCATATGGTGCGGGCAGTTCTATTGGGCAAGCTATCCAGCAGAGGTCCTTCCGGGTCAACACTTCCGTGCAGACAGATAAAACGGCTGCCGCTATGGGCGAAATTGTTAAGGAAATAAAAGATTATCAATCAAACCGCCCACCAAGCGCAGAGGAGTTGGATTTGATGGTAAAAGGAAACACGCTTCCACTCCCTGGCCGCTTTGCCAGCAATCGCAGTCTTATTGGTTACATCATGAGCAACGAACATTACGGTAGGCCTTATAATTACGCTGAAACACTCTATGATAAATATGCATCCCTTACCCCTGAACTATTGCAGAAGACTGCTCAGGAGTATCTTCGCCCCGATGCCATGACGTGGATCGTTGTCGGAGATCTCGCAAAGATCGAGGGCAATATTCGCGCCCTCGAACTTGGCGATGTGGAAGTCTGGGACGAGAGTGGCAACAAGATCAGATGATGAAAGAATATTTTATGCCCCACCCAATCAGGAACACTCTTTATGCCAGCTTTCTACTTTGTTATTCACTGTCACTTGCACCAGCATATACTCAGGACACAAAAGCAATTGACACCGAAATGCAAAATGCGCTTGAACAAGTGGCTTCAGGATCAGTCCCCGGTATATCGGTTGCTATCGCATCCCCTGATGGTGTGGTTTGGTCCGGTGCAGCCGGTTATTCTAACATCGAAGACAGGCATCCCGTTTCCCAAACCCACCTATTTGGTATTGGTGATATCACGAGTCAATATATCGCAACGGTTATTATGAAAATGGCGGAAGACGGTATAATTGACCTCAATCATACCCCCCGCGATATATTGGGCGACACAGTTGAGGGCATCGCAAATGCCGACAGTGCAAATCTTTATCAGCTTCTCAATCAAACCAGTGGTATATATTCATGGGCAGATGATGCTGATTGGGCCAGGCGGGGTCGCGGCGTCCAGATGAACCCCAAATATCTCTGGCGCAGAGATGAACAATTAAAATATATCACCCATGATCTACATCCTGCCGTTCATAGCCCCGGCGAAGATTACGCCTATTCAAAAAGCAATGTCAGCCTTCTCGGGTTGATCATCGAAAAATTAACCGGGGGACCTGTGGAACTTGAAGTAAAAAGCCGGATTTTGAACCCTCTTAATCTAAAAAATACTTACTTTGATAGCTTCGAGGAAGTTCCGGCTGGTAGTCTGGTGGGAAGTTATCATCTTGCATCCGACGACTTTATTTCAAAAGTTGGCATAAATTCCAAGTTTGAATTTGGCCTTAACCGCCTGATCGATACATCGGGCGCAAGCTTATCATCGGAAGGTTTAGCGGGCGGCATCGTTACGTCCGCACGGGAGCTTGCGTTATTTTCGGCTGCGCTCTGGAGTGGTAAAATACTAAGCGGGGACGATTTTGAAAAAATTAGTCCCGCAAAAATAAACGGGCAAATTGGCCTTCACAGTGAAATCCTCGGCTTCACAGCAGACATCAGAAAAATAGAAGGAAGCGAGTTGGTCATTGTGTCATTTATTAATCTGGGCGCCGTAAACAGTGGTGAAAATGACGTTAAATCCTATCTCGACAGCTATTTGGATAAAATAATTCTACCAATTGCAGAAAAATATGCGAAATAAAATTAAAATATGATAAGTAAGCCTTCAAATTAATCTATTCGGAACACAGTGCATGACCGCCAGCAAAAAAATAACTATTACAAGGCCAGATGATTGGCACCTTCACGTTCGCGATGGCGCGTTTCTATCTTCTGTTCTGCCGGATACAGCGGACCGGTTTGCACGGGCAATTATCATGCCGAACCTTACTGATCCGGTCACCACAACTGAGCGAGCCAGCGAATATCGTGACCGTATCATTGACGCACTGCCCAATGAGCACAAGCTCACCTTTGACCCACTTATGACGCTGTACCTCACCAATCGGACCAACGCCTCAGAAATTAAGAAGGCGCGCGACAGCGGTTTCGTGCATGCGGTCAAATGGTATCCTGTTGGCGCCACCACCAATTCTGAAAAAGGGGTGAGTGACATTGTCGCTTGTTATGATGTCCTTGAGGCTATGGCCGAAGAAGGTATGCCACTTCTGGTTCACGGTGAAGTCACCGACCCGACCGTCGATATATTTGACCGCGAACGCGTGTTCATCGACCAATTCTTAAGCGGCATCATCAAAAATTTTCCATCCCTAAAGGTTGTGTTTGAGCATATCACCACCGAAGACGCTGTCTCGCTGGTTGAAAATGCCTCGGAGAATGTCGCGGCGACGATTACTGCCCATCATATGCTGCTAAACCGAAATGCGCTTTTTAAAGGCGGCCTTCGCCCTCACCATTATTGTCTTCCAGTGTTAAAGCGGGAAACGCACCGCAAGGCCCTTGTTAAGGCGGCAACCAATGGCAGTAAAAAATTCTTTCTTGGAACTGATAGTGCCCCTCATACCCAAATGACAAAAGAAAATGCCTGCGGCTGCGCGGGAATATATTCTTCCCACGGCGGTATAGAATTTTACGCAGAAATTTTTGATAAGGCAGGGGCCCTAGATAAGCTTGAGGCTTTTGCCAGCTTCAATGGACCCGATTTTTACGGCTTACCACGCAACCGTGACAATATCACCTTGTCACGCAAACAGTCTAAAATTGCCGACAGCATCCCATTCGGTGACGAGTACTGTGTGCCGCTGCGCGCTGGCGGCACTCTTGAATGGGCCCTCGATTAAAAGAAAACGTCGACAACCTTGTGAACGGATGTCAGCGTACTGAACTCTCCCCCCGCATCGCGGTTGGTAAGGATGACAGCCGTGAAGTTTTTGGACGGTATCCGGTACAGGATATTTCGAAATCCGATCGAACTGCCAGTGTGATAAAGGATATCCATTCCTTTATAAGTCTCTATACGCCAGCCATAACCATAATCCATAAATTTGCCATCATTGGTTTTATGATTGGTAAAGGCCATATCAAGATACTCTTGGCCAAGCAGTTGGTCCGTATAAAGCGACTGGTCCCATTTATAGAGGTCCTCAAGATTTGAATAGATCCCACCATCGCCAAGCACCGCGCTATAAGTACTTTGATCCGTAAGACGTACTCCGCTTTCTTCAATGGTATAACCATATGCTCGGTTTGTGACCTCGTTTATGCCGTTTTCGTAGGCAAGCGTATTGTTCATTTCCAGCGGATCAAATATATTTTCCTTTAGATATTCGCGAAAACTGGTGCCTGTTACCTTTTCAAGAATTTGAGTAAGAACCGCATAAGCCGTATTGCTATATCTGTGTTCTTCGCCAACTGGAAAATAAGTCTCGTCCACGCTCATCATAGACGCAAGTGCATCTTTATCTTTTAATTGACGGGCTAGCCCTTCAGGTTCCATGCCCTCATAATCGTAAAGGCCTGATGTGTGTTGCAAAAGATGCTCAATGGTGACGCTTTTTCCGTAATCCGGAAACCCCGGAAAAATATCCGTCAGTGCCGTATCCAGCGACAACGTTCCCCGTTCAATTTGTTGCAGGATGCTCATCGCCGTGAACTGCTTGGTCACCGACGCGAGGCGAAAATTTGTTTTTGCTGTCACAGGCAGGTTTTGTTCGAAATCGGCAATGCCGTAGCCTTTTTGTAAGACGGTTTCACCCTGAATGATCATCACTGCCGCCCCGGGCATCTCAGGCGAATTATAATCTGCGAAGATTTGATCCACCTCCGCGAGTTTCTGCTCCATGGTTTTTTCTCCCCCACATGATGCTAGTAGACATAGGCATGCCATTAAAAATAGTTTTTTCATCTCTTTTCCCTCAAATTGTTAAAGTGCCGCTATAGCAAAATGCTGCAGGCCCCGACATTACCGGCGAGACATCATCCTTATAGCTGATCTTTAGCACGCCGCCTGGCATTTCAACATAAGCATAGTTACTTTTTATCAGTCCTCTCGCCCGTGCTGCTGCCACCACCGCACATGACCCGCTACCGCAAGCCTGGGTGAGCACACCCGGCCTTTCATAAACCTGAAATTTTATACGGGTATCATCAAGGATCTCGGCTATCCCGATATTTGCCGATTGTGGCAATAGTGCATTTTTCTGTATACGGGCACCGACCCCAGCCACATCAATTTCCTCAAAATCGTCCACAAAAAAGACCAAATGCGGATTGGCCACATTGACCGCGACGCCGTCCTTTACGGCTCCGTCCACGATATTCACGTGCAGAGTGTCACACTGCTTCGCAAGGGGTATTTTCTCCCAGTCAAAGGATATTTTACCCATCTCAACACTGATATTGGCACCGTCTCGTTTACAATTCAATATTTCAAAATTAATCTCAAGACCAAGTTCATCAAGACCACTTTCTTCGAATAAAAGCAGCGCCACACAGCGGGTTGCATTGCCGCAGGCCTCAACCTCCGGTCCGTCCGGATTATAAATTCTTACTCTGGCGTATGCACCGGCACCCGCTTCACTCACAGGCTCTATGACCAGAAGTTGCTCGGCCCCAATTCCAAGGCGCGGATCGCAAAGAGTAACAATTTCCGCTGTGCTAGGTTTGAACGGCTGTTCACGCCCATCAACTACGGCGAAATGGTTTCCAAGCCCCTGCATTTTAACAAACGGGCGGCCTTGCTGAGCGATATCAAACCAGTTCTTCATCTTCATGTACTTTATGTGTTAAAAAGAGACGCGATCGCGTCGGTTACATAATCCATGTTCGCCTCGGTAAGACCCGCCATGTTGACACGGCCATTGGCCATGAAAAAGATGCTATGATCTTTAATCAAAGTCTGTATCTGATCTTCACTTAGGGTTAAATAAGAAAACATGCCATTTAGACCTTCAATATAACCGAAGCCGCTATTGGGGGCCTTTTCTTTCATTTGTGACACAAATAACGTGCGCATTTTCTTTACACGATTTCGCATTTCATTCACTTCTGAAATCCATTCCTCCCGCAAATCTTCGGTACCAAGAATGTGAGCCACCACAGCAGCGCCGTGATCCGGTGGCATAGAATAATTGGCCCGCACCGCACCAAGCATGTGAGAGGCATTTTTTGTATGTTCGTCTGCACTTGGAGAAATTAATGTAATAGCGCCTGCGCGATCACGATACATGGCGAAATTCTTTGAACAGGAACTTGCTATCAATGCTTCTGGTAGCTTTGTACTCATTACGCGGGCAGCATAACTGTCTTCTTCAATGCCATTCGCAAACCCCTGATAAGCAAAATCGACAAATGGTACTAGGCCTTTTTCCAACATGAATTCTGCCAGTTCATCCCACTGATCATGGGAAAGATCGGCGCCCGATGCGTTGTGGCAACAACCATGCAGAATAATCACATCACCAACTTTTGCACTGCTTAAGTCCTCCAACATTCCTTCGTAGAGAAATTCGCCCGCTTTAGTGTCATAGTAGCGGTATTGTTTAGGGTTTAATCCCAATGACTTTGTGATCGCCGTATGGTTTGGCCAAGTAGGGTTTGAAATCCATACATTTGCATTCGGGTTACACTTCTTAACGAACTCAAGTCCTATGCGAATCCCACCTGTTCCCCCTGG
>CAXBLS010000177.1:0-6288 GCA_963976585.1 uncultured Kordiimonadaceae bacterium | reverse complement strand
AGACGAATACAAGGCCCGTGCTACATATAACAAAGTTATAGAAGCTTTCGGCCCCATCCGGCCCTTTATTAAAATCGTTGAAGCAGAAGGACGCCACGCTTCGGCCCTTATACGTCAATTCGAAAGATTAGGCATTCGGCCGCCTAAAGATACATGGGCGGGAAACGTAAAGGCTCCATCTAGTATTGTTGCGGCATGTGAAGCTGCTATTGAAGGCGAAATCGAAAATGCGGAGATGTATGACCGGCTTCTGGAAGTTGTCGATGATCCGATTGTCCGTGACGTTCTATTGAACTTGCAAGATGCGTCACAAAATCGTCATTTACCAGCATTTCGGAGATATCTAGACAACGCCGAGAGATAATATCTGTTAAAGTCGATTTAAGCGCCCACTTTGGGTGGTGGTCTCAACCGGTCGATGCAACACTTTACTCTAAAATAGGAATAGAGGGAGTGATTAATACGACTTATGAAAGCAGAATAAAACACAGCTCTGAACAGAAGAAAGAGATTTGTCGTACCTATTTGGTGGTTAATAGTAATTTTGAAATAAGTGGTGGTGATAAAAAATGGTAAAAATTATTTATTACCGTGACTTACTGGCGCACCCGGCGAGATTCGAACTCACGACCTCTGCCTTCGGAGGGCATCTCCTTGGTCGTAATTGATAAGTTTCGACGAATGACTGCTTTCGACCCAAAGCGGGTGGTCAATAATCGTCTACTTTGCTGCTCGGGCCGAAAACCGGAAAATGAAAATGCGTCTAAGGAAGTCCGTTCGAGGTTGCTTTAGTCACGGTCAAAGATTGATGACATTCTCAATCAGAAGCATCATATGAAAATTTGACTTCGTTCGTGTTCAAACAAACCTGTTTTACCTGACATATCGAAGCCGAGACTCTTAAACTCATCGTGGCGACCGAGCGCAAATAGAGAAGGAAACGAGGGAATGTTTTCGTATTAGAGCCGCTATTCGTCAGGTCCGTTTTATCAATAATAATGTTTGGTTATGCCATAGAAACAGGAGGGTTAATCTCCCTAATCTAGACTAGATGGAGCAAAATATTTTTTTATTATAAAGACTGAAATGTCTGATAAACTCTTATGAAGCACCCCTCCAACCTAGGTTCTTTCGATAGGCCTCAAGAAAAGCAGGATATTGCAGTCGACTGATTGGGATGATCGGAATATGATCCGTATCAAAGAGAACTTCTCCCGTTTCTCCCTTCTTCTTATGGCCCTGAATATGCAGCATATTGACAATATGGCTTCGGTGTACCTTTACAAAGCCAAAAGCCGCGAAGTCCTTATAAATTGTTGCAAGTGATCGCTCACAAAAGTGGGTCACCAGTGTGTGATCATCTGATCTTAGGTAGCCAACGTTGGTATAATGCCCGTCGGCCGAAATGAACACGATTTGATTTAGGGTGAGATATTGAATTTGTCCACCATGCTTCATTTCTAGATTTTTTACTTTTTGTATGTCGTATAAGGATGCAGGTTTTCCACTGCCTTCCCTTGATGTACCTGCCATCACCTGTGAAAGCGGTATAGTTTGCGCCATTTGATGGAGTACTTTTTCCTCACTGGGGACATCACGTTTGAAAGCCTGAGCCTTTGCTTTCGGCAATATCATCAGAATTAATGTATTTAAAACCAAAAAGGAAATCACCGATAGTACAATCGTCATCACCGTGGTGCTTAGGCCACTCGGGTTAAGCGACAAATTATCCAGATAGTAAAAGTTTGTGCCGAACATGGCGATATAGTGCATGCTGGAAATGCCGAGGCCAAGAAAGACAGCCGCTACCAAGTTATACTTATTCTGAAATGAGGATGTGTTTAAAATCCTCAAAGTAATATAGGAAAAAAAGATGCTTGAGGTCACAGCCAGAATGATCATCATTGGTGTATAACTAAGTCCACAAACAACACGGAGTGCTTCTACCCCCACATAATGCATGCAGGAAATTCCCAGTCCCATAAGGACGCTGCCGATGGTAGTTCCATATTTAGGGAATACTCCGGAGGTTGCTGTGTAAATTGCAAGACCAGTGATGGAAATAGCAATTAAGGCCGAAGTAAATGTTGGTATAAAAGAGTATACAACGGGCAACGGAAAGGTAAGCGCCAACATACCAAGAAAGTGCATAGACCAAACCGATAGGCCCATCACTGATGAAGCAAGCGCAAGACGTGTTTTATAAGAAAGAAAACGCGTGGCATCTGACTTGGTCAATATCAGAAGAGTCATATATGTACCGATGATTGCAAAGCTTATCGACAGAGCAACATATATTTGGTTGTAGTAGACCTCAATCAAGATTAATACCTCCTTTGTTCCCTACCGAAATCCCTGTGGTCTAATATTAAGAAATATTATCTTTTTCAAATATGAGACGCGTATATTTTTTTAGTTTTTCTAATTTTAAACTTTAAGGCAGGAGAGTCAATAAAACGCAACTGAAAAGCAAACTTCTATTCGTCATTCATTCAATATTTTCGTTTTCCATGAATTATAAGATGCATACAGGCGAAGCTGATTGAGCTTTTAAGTATGCACTGAAACAATCCATATTCAGTAATTTATGCCACTTATATAAGCTTCTGAGGAGGCAGTGGAAACTACTACTTTACCTAAAATAAAAAATGAATGGGAAAGTTTCATGATACCAGGAAAATATAACTACAAACGACCAGACACGAAGGCTGAAGCTCTGTATATGCTGGCTGAGTCAGGGGACGAGGCGAGACCACTGGCTGGCGGGCATAGCTTGATCCCGATGATGAAGTTGCGGATGGCTTCTCCTTCAGTATTAGTGGATATTGCCAAGCTAGATGAGCTTAGAGGCATTTCTATTAATAAAGATGATATAACTATCGGCGCTGCCACTACCCAGCACGAACTCATCAACAATGATGAGTTGTATACGGTTTGTCCGATCATTCGCGAAACATCATTGCTTATTGCCGATCCGCAAATACGTTATTGCGGTACAATAGGGGGTAATGTGGGTAATGGTGATCCAGGCAATGACTTACCGGGATTGATGCAGTGTCTTGATGCAACATACGTATTGGAAAACTCTAGTGGTAGACGCGAGGTCAAAGCACGTGATTATTATCAGGCGGCTTACTTTACGGCACTGGAAGTTGGTGAAATGATCACTGCTATCGAGTTTAAAGCTCCGGCTGAAGGGGTTGGTTATGCCTATACCAAACTAAAACGCAAAGTCGGTGACTATGCTACAGCCGCTGCTGCTGTCTTGCTGGGAATACAAAACGGCGAGGTTAAGTATGCATCAATTGCTATGACCAACGTGGCTGACACACCTCTCTATATTGAGGATGCAGCGAACAAAATTGTCGGCACTTCTTTAAGCGATGATGATATCGCGTCATGCGTTGCGGCGGCTGAGGCAAAAACTGCCCCAGTTTCGGATGCTCGAGGGAGTGCAGAATATCGTTCTAAAATGGCAGGAGTAATGCTTGAAAAGGCACTGCGCCTAGCAAAGGAGCGTGCAGGTGAAATGAAAAGCGAAGGAGGACTCTTCGGATGGCTAAAACGATAGTAAATTTAAATGTAAATGGCAATGATCACGAATTGTTGGTTGATGACCGGGAGTTGTTAATCCATACGTTACGTGAAAATCTTGAGGTGACAGGGCCGCATATTGGTTGTGAGACTTCACACTGTGGCGCTTGCACAGTTGATTTGGACGGTAAGTCAGTGAAATCCTGCACCTTGTTCACAGTGCAGGCAAATGGATCTGAAGTCCTTACCATTGAAGGCTTCGCCCAACCGGATGGGACTTTGCATGCGCTACAAAACGCATTCCGAAATGATCATGGACTGCAGTGTGGCTTTTGTACGCCGGGTATGATTACCCGCGCCTATCGCTTGCTGAAGGAAAATACAAACCCAACAGAAGAAGAAATTCGCTGGGGGATTTCTGGTAATTTATGTCGTTGTACAGGCTACCAAAATATCGTCAAGGCGATCCAGTCCGCAGCCGCGGAACTCAATCAAATGGAGGCAGCTGAATAATGAATCAAGAAGTTAAAGTCTCTTCTGAAGAGCGTACGGAAAAGCTGGAAGGTATCGGCTGTAAACGTAAAAGACAAGAAGATATTCGCTTTACTCAGGGTGCTGGTAACTTTGTGGATGATGTGAAAATGCCAGGCATGCTGTTTGGTGATTTTGTGAGAAGTCCATATGCCCATGCCCGTACCACGAAAAGTGATAAAGAAAGCGCCTTGGCTGTTGATGGTGTTTTGGCCGTTATCACGGCCGAGGACCTAATTCCTTTAAACCTTCATTATATGCCGACACTGGCGGGTGATGTTCAGGCGGTTCTTGCCCACGAAAAGGTTCTGTTCCAAAATCAGGAAGTGGCCTTTATCGTCGCCAAAGACCGTTATGCAGCCGATGATGGTGTGGAAGCATTGGTTGTTGAATATGAAGAATTGGAACCACTTGTTGACCCCTTTAAGTCCATGGCAGACGATGCAGTTATCTTGCGTGAAGATATTCAAGATAAGACAGAAGGCGCGCATGGACCACGAGTTCATCCGAACCATATTTTCACATGGGATGCCGGTGATGAAGACGCAACTGCAAAAGCTTTTGAAAATGCTGATGTTGTAGTCAAGGAATATCTGGATCATCCGCGTGTACATCCATGTCCACTGGAAACCTGCGCTTCGGTAGCCCATATGGATAAGATTACAGGACAACTAACTCTTTATGGTACTTTCCAGGCACCACATGTGGTGCGTACGGTTGCAAGTCTGATTTCCGATATACCGGAACATAAAATCCGTGTGATAGCCCCTGACATTGGGGGTGGTTTTGGTAATAAAGTTGGGGTTTACCCTGGCTATGTTCTATCCATTGTTGCGACTATTGTAACAGGAAAGCCTGTGAAGTGGGTTGAAGACCGTATTGAAAACCTTTCTGCAACAGCATTTGCTAGGGATTACCATATTACGGCAGAACTTGCCGCGACCAAAGACGGGAAAATCCTTGGAATGCGTAGCAATGTTCTCGCAGATCACGGTGCGTTCGATGCCTGTGCGGATCCAAGTAAATATCCGGCAGGGCTATATCATATTTGTTCAGGATCATACGATATTCCGTCAGCCTATTGTAAGATCGATGGTGTTTATACTAACAAAGCACCGGGAGGGGTTTCCTACCGATGTTCGTTCCGCGTGACCGAAGCTGTTTATACCATCGAGCGGATGATGGATGTGTTGGCTCAAAAACTGGATATGGACCCGGTCGAACTTCGGATGAAAAATTTCATTCAACCTGAGCAGTTCCCATATACATCAGCTTTTGGTTGGGAATATGATAGCGGTGATTACCCGACAGCCATGAACAAAGCGCTGGAGGCTACCAATTATGATGGGCTCAGAGCTGAGCAGGCGCAGATGCTTGCAGATTATAAAGCGGGCAAGTCTTCCAAACTGTTGGGTATCGGTGTTTCATTCTTTACCGAGATTGTTGGTGCTGGCCCGTCAAAAAACTGTGACATCCTTGGAATAGGTATGTTCGACAGTTGTGAAATCCGTGTTCATCCAACTGGTGCAGCAATTGCTCGGCTAGGAACCAAGTCACAGGGACAGGGGCATGAAACAACTTATGCCCAGATCCTGGCAACAGAAACCGGGATTCCCGCAGATATGATCACCATTGAAGAGGGTGATACAGATACGGCCCCTTATGGACTTGGCACCTATGGCTCACGCTCAACACCTGTTGCTGGTGCTGCCTGCGCCCGTGCGGGACGCAAGATTAAGCAAAAAGCTCAAATGATAGCCTCCCACCTGCTGGAAGTTCATCATGATGATCTGGAATGGGATGTTGATGCTTTCCAAGTAAAAGGAAATCCTGAAATGCGCAAAACCATGAAAGAACTTTGCTGGGCGGCATACAACAATGTCCCAGAAGGTATGGAAATGGGACTTGAAGCCGTGGATTATTATGATCCTCCAAACTTTACGTTCCCTTATGGCGCTTACATTTGTGTAACAGAAATTGACACTACCACTGGTGAATCACATATCCGTAGTTTCTATGCTCTGGATGACTGTGGCACCCGCATTAATCCAATGATTATTGAGGGGCAGATACATGGTGGACTGACGGAAGCCTTTGCGGTGGCTATGGGCCAACTCATTGATTATGATGAGCAAGGCAACGTAATGGGTGCTAGTTTGATGGATTACTTTCTGCCGACGGCGGTTGAAACGCCCCATTGGACTACAGACTATACTGAAGTAC
>CAXBLS010000176.1:0-6304 GCA_963976585.1 uncultured Kordiimonadaceae bacterium | reverse complement strand
TGTACCAGATTAAAGCTTGGCATCATATCTTTCATATCCGTGCCCTCCTTCTATGTGTTTACTTGTAATGGTTTAATCGATTGCGGACGTCCGCTAAGCGCATTTATAATCATATCCGGGTCAACCGGGGTTCGATTAAAGTATGTACCAGTTGCGTCTGAGATCGCACAAAGAAGTGCTGCCGCAGCGCAACCCATGGCCGGCTCACCAACCCCTTTAACCCCAAACGGGTTTTGTGGGTCTGGTTTATCAACGGCAGACATTTCCATGTTGCTTGGGACATCAAGAATGCTTGGTGGCTTGGTTTGATAGAGACCAACTGTCGCACAAAGTCCATTTTGAGGATCATACGTCATGCGGTCTAAAACCGCTTCACCAAACCCCATCACGGCACCACCGCGAAGCTGTTGCTCAAGCCCTTTTGGATGAAGAACAGTACCGCAATCAGCGACAGAATGATATTCAAGAATTTCAAACTTGCCAGTTTCGGTGTCCAGTTCAATCATGCAGTAGCCAGTGGCCATGCCAGGTACACTACCTTCTTTGAACAGCTCATCTTTCGCTGCCGCAACAAGACCAACTCCAACCACATTTTTCATGGCAGCCTTAGTTACATCATTGAGATTTTCTGGATACTCATGACCGTCCCACTCACCGCCAAGTTCAATCGCTTTCGAGCCAGCTTCGGCAAATGTCATAACCTTTGTGTCGTCAGCTGTGTTGAACACAGTTTCGTTGGCGACATCATAGTCTTCTGGCGCACCACCAAGTTCTGTTGCTGCTAGTCGTTGAAGCATTTCCTTCATTTTAGTGGCGGCAACAAAATTGGTTCTTGTGTTGGTAAATGTTGAGTTACTACCGAACTGGGCAAGTGTCCACGGAAGACCTTGACGGCTGTCACCGCGAAGGACAATGGTATTATCCCAAGAGCAACCAAGAACCTCAGCTGCGGCACGCGACGTACCAGCATATGAGTAGGTACCCAGGTTACCAACACCAGAGTGGACGTATAGTTTGCCATCTGGACGAATTGAGAGCAAACCATCAAAGCCGTTTGAACCGGCAGAGTGATAAGCAGTGCCAACACCAACACCGATTACCTTACTACCATTGCGCTGTCCGCTCATGGCTTTCTTTTCTTCCCAATTGAAAAGTTCAGCACCCATCGTAAAGGCTTCTTTGAGATACATGCTGGTCACTGTGCTGTCACGGTTTGTAAATTTAACATCCGCTTCAGGAGCGTTTAAGTCACGAATGGCAATGCGGTCAATACCAAGTTCTTTTGCTGCTTTATCAAGCAGAGGCTCAATAGCGCAAGCCATTTGGTTTTGGCCTGGGCCACGTTGTGAGACGTGCCAAGGTTTGTTGGTTACAACCGCCGCACCGCGAAAACGCATGTTTGTCGGTGTATAAACGAGCGCAACCGCACCGGCAGCAGATGAATAGTCACCTGAACCACGGTTCGGACCGCCTGATTGCACGATATAAAGATCACAAGCTGTCATCTTACCACGCGCATCAAAGCCCATTTTGAGCTGACCCTGGAAGCCGGGGCGTGTACCGCCAAGGTGATATTCTTCAGCGCGTGTTACGCGAAGCATTACCGGACGGCCAATTTTCTTGGACATATAAGCTGTCATACCCTGAACCTGATACGGTGATGCTTTGCCACCGAAACCACCGCCACAATATTCAGCGATATAAACAATGTCATCTAGTGACACGTTCATCATACGGGCTAGGCCGGGCATCATCCATGATTGTGACTGTGAGGAGCCGTGGATGAAGCATTTACCGTTTTCCCAATATGAAAGAACACTGCGAGGCTCGAGAGCCGCATGGCTTGAACTTGCGGTTACAAACGGTTCATCAATGATAAGAGCTGCTTCAGCAAAAGCGGCGTCAACATCACCAACTGTCCATTCAACGGGTGCGACACCCATTGGCATTTTTTCATCACCAGCTTCAGCAAAGTCACGGGCAGACCACTTGAGTTCATGAATTGGTAAGTTGCCTTCACCGCCGCCTGTTACGTTTCCGCTTTCGAGGGCATTTGGTCCACCAGGGTAGAGGCTCTCTAG
This sequence comes from uncultured Kordiimonadaceae bacterium, assembly GCA_963976585.1. GTDB lineage: Bacteria > Pseudomonadota > Alphaproteobacteria > Sphingomonadales > Emcibacteraceae > Pseudemcibacter. The sequence goes on along the minus strand of CAXBLS010000176.1, from coordinate 4,223 downwards.
CGGATCAAGCACAAATGGTTGCGGCTCGTATGCCACTTTAATTTTTTCAAGCGCGTCCGCTGCAATTGCTTCCGTTTCGGCGGCAATGGCTGCGATTGGCATGCCAAGCTGGCGTGGTTTGTTTGTTAGCATCGGATAGCTTGGTTCTTCAACCGGCGGAACGTCGTCAGCTGTAAGGATGCCAATCACACCTGGCATTGCCAGTGCTTCGGAAGCATCAAAGCTTGTTACATTGGCGCTTGGCATTGGGCACAATAGCATTTTCATGTAAACCATGCCATCGACTTTAAAGTCTTCGGTATATTTACCGGCTCCGGTGACTTTTGGACGCACGTCTTGCGGCGTAAAGTCTTTACCTATTAGTTTGTAAGCCATTTTTATGCACTCCCCGCTGCTTTAACAATTGCAGTGATATAGTTATTGTAAGCGCCGCAGCGACACAGGTTGCCGGCAAGCGCCTGACGGACCTCTTCGCGGGATGGATTTGGATTGCGCTGAAGCAGAGCAACACCAGAAACCACCTGACCTGGCGTACAGAAACCACATTGTGGGGCAAGCTCTTCAATCATGGCGGTTTGTACAGGATGTAGCTCACCGTTAGCACCGCCGACGCCTTCAACGGTAACGATGCTGGCGCTTCGCACAGTGTGGGTTAGGATCGAGCAGCTGTTTTGCGTTACACCGTCAATCATTACTGTACAAGCACCACAAGAACCACGGTCACAACCGATTTTTGTTCCTGTTAGGCCAAGTTTGTTGCGAAGCGTGTGTGCAAGAGTTTCGTTTGGCATTACGTCGACAGGACGGTCTTTACCATTAACGTTGATCGTAACAAGTCTTTCCACTGAACTGGCGGCTCCGCCGCCTGAGCTATCGGAGCTGTCTGAGCAACCGGTCATGAGACCCGCTGCGCCGGCGACAGTCCCGGCGGCAATTACGCCTTTAATGAAATGACGCCTTGAGAACGCGTCTCTTTCCGTGCTCAGAGGATCATATCGATCTGAACTGAATTTCTTTTGCATAAAATTGTGCTCCTCCACTTAAAGTTTTCTATACATTTTGTTGCAACATATTCAAGGGACATAAAAAATGTCTCACCAATCACGCTCATGCTACAATAAGATAGCATTAGTGAATTTTAGATTGCGATATTTTTCTTATCTCTTGAATATTATTGTAATTTTTCTTGAGATATATTTTGCCTCCCGCTATGAGGTAATGTAACTATATAACTTGAAGTCTGGTAAGTCCAGATGCAAAATAATGGGACATTAAAAAAAGGGCGCTAATTTCTGCGAAAAATTACCAATGGAAGACAATAATAATCACGTCACTCGTCACAGCCTTTTAAGTCGAGTGTTTCACTGGTTGATGGCGGGGTGTATTTTAACGTTGCTTGCGACTGGACTATTGCCGGTTTTTGGGGTCAAGTTTGAGTGGGTGGAGCCACATTGGATTGCTGGTCTTGTTCTGACAATTGCTGTGCTAATTCATATTTTTCGATCTTTGTCACCAGCAAAGATCAAGTCTTTGTGGATATCATTTTCGGACATTCGTGAATTTATTGCCGCCGGCGGAAAGGTGCGCGGTGGTAAATACTCGCTGGAGCAGAAATTGATGCATCACGGTATTACGCTTTTTAGCCTTGTTTCACTTGGCACTGGCTGGTTGATGCTGCTTAAAATTGATACTCCGTTCTGGGAACGCAATCCGTTTATTTTTGAAGCCGACACTTGGGGGATAATTTATGTGTTGCACGGACTATCGACATTGTTATTTGTAAGTTCAATAATGATGCATATCTATTTCTCGCTTCGTCCCGAAAAATCCCACTATTTAAGATCAATGTTCAAAGGCTGGTTGACGCGCGATGAATATAACGAAAATCACGATCCTGATCGCTGGGACGTATAAAATAAAGAATTAGAAAGAATAGATATGAGTGAAGAAAATAAAAGCAAACTTCGTGCGTCCGTAGATGCTATCGAGACAGGGTACGAGTTTATGCTGGCATATGCGGCGCAGGGCCGTGATTTTGAAGCAACGGGAGGCGGCGCTGGCCCTTCTATACGTGTTTATCTGGGTGATATGAAGGAAGGCCTTATATCAATCGCTGATGATTTCGAAGCAGAAATAAATGATAAAGTAGAAACCGGCACGCAGTTATTCATTGATTACATAAAGGTGTTGCGCACCGATGCCGAAAAATCGCTACAGGCTGTTGAGATGGTATTGGCACTTCCGTCAATTGGGTCGCAGGTCATCGACAACCTAAATGCAACAATCCATATCAGAGCGCTGCTGACGGATATGTTTCTTGTTGATGAGGCGCTGACATCGCTTTCGCGTAAGCCGTAATATTTTTGCCTTAATTTATTGCTTAGATCATTTTAAAACTAAGTAAGAGGATTATTCACTATGAATGCTGCCTTTTTTAAAACGGCTATTTTCTCAACTACTCTTTATTTGGTGTCAGTGGTTGTCGCCCACGCGCAAGCAGAGGATCAGTCGGATCTTTTTCAAAAATATCAGGCGATGGTGATTATCGAGGAAGCCAACCAGCATTGCCCGCTGCTTTCAAGATTGGAGGCGGAAGTACTCAATGGTCAGATCGTGTTTGCCAATTCAACATTTTCTGGAAAGCTTGACGCGGTTGAAAAATTTAAGAAAGAAGCGAGAATATTTGCGAGACGCAGCGCTTGTGACGCGCCGGAGTTGATGGGGCTTATTGGAGTGGCAAGACAGGAAGCCAGCGATTCAATGGTAAACCATCTTTTACTGGCACGGCAAATTCATCTGCTTGATCAGCAGGCCGTAAAAGACGGTGAGATCACAGGAATTTTGCTCCTCAACTATTTGCAGGATGAAGAGTGGGCACTTATAGACAACCTATATGAAGAAGTGAAACGCAATTACCTGTCCCAGGCCACAGAAGAAGATTGGGAAAAATTTCTGGAATCAATCGTGAATGTTGCGGACGAAAAAACTGCGCAAACATATCTTAGTAATGAGAAGCTGATGACAACGAGAGCGGCAGAGAGTTTTGACGCCATTCAAGCGAAGGCCAATAACCGAGAGATTACATCTTACTATTATAATCTGGAAAAATCGGTGCGGGCTTTTGTTGAGGGTGCTGATGCCGTGAAAACTGGGTATCCGTATAGCCGACCTTCCAATGATTTTACCAATTGGACGGCTTACCGGCCCAGAGATGAGAAAGAGATCAATTGGGTGCTCTCGTATCCGGGATGCGGAGGGAAGTTTGATGGTTTCTTCTGCACGTTATTTGCCAGTGCACAAGGGGATATCGGGGTGGTTGTTGATGGTGAAATCGAAAAAATCACACTCGAGTATAGAGATCCCGAGGATAAGCAGCTGGCTATGTCAAACAAGACCGTTGAAGGCCCCATTGGCAGTAATGAGCTTCATGAAAAAAACCTGCATGCTAATCTTACGTCTATGACCAGCTCGGCTGCGAGAAAAATTGTGCAAGCAATGTTGAGTTCAGATCACGATAATTACCTGTCGCAATCAGGATCAGTACGATCAGAAAATTCCAGGGTTTACATTTTTCCAAAAGAAACATTGCCGGCGCTTGAAGTGTTGGGTAAAAATGATCTGCTTAAACTCATAATTACGAAAAATGGTGATGTTGAGCAAGAAGGTGTTATTCCGTTACATAATTATCGTCGGGCCAAGAACTGGGCATATTCAATCCAATAAATAAAGGTGCAAGCATGACGCAGCTGAGATTTTTAATTTTAATTCCATTTTTGGTTTTCGCATGTACCGCAGGTGCATTTGCGCAAGGAAACTACGCAAGTAAACACACGGTGATGTCAGACGGGCATCCGATGGTAGTGTGGGAAAAATCGGTAGATAATCCAAAAGGAATTATCTTGCTTCATCACGGGCGGACATGGAGTTCGCTTCCTGATTTTGATTTGCAAGTAGAAGGCGAAGAGCTATCATTGATGGACGGCTTTAATGACCGCGGTTATAGCGTTTGGGCAATGGATGCTCGGGGATACGGCGAAACACCACGGGATGAGAGCGGTTGGAACACACCGAATAAAGCTGCTAAGGATTTATCGGTGGTGCTGGAATGGTTGTATGAGCGGACCGGTGAAAAAGTGCATGTTTGGGGTTGGTCAATGGGATCAATGCTTAGCCAACTCGCCGCGCAGCAATATCCAGAGCGATTTGCCAGTCTTACCCTCTTT
>CAXBLS010000175.1:0-6351 GCA_963976585.1 uncultured Kordiimonadaceae bacterium | reverse complement strand
GCCATTGATATTTGGCTTCGAACTCCAGAGCGAATTTATGCTCCCTTAAGCGGTCACGTCCACACATTAGCCAGCAACGACCTGCCGTTTGATTACGGAACGGTTTTGATCCTTTGCCATGAAATTGATGGTGGTCCCAAATTCTATACTTTGTACGGTCATTTAAGCAAAGAAAGCACGGATCATCTGAAAGTCGGGGACGTCGTGACGGCAGGCGACTACATTGCAACCCTTGGTGACGTTCAAGAAAATGGTGGCTGGACTCCACATCTTCATTTCCAACTCATATCTGACTTAATCGGCATTGATGACGGTAATTTCCCCGGTATCTGTTCACCGTCTGTTTGGGATGTCTGGCAGGATATCTGTCCAGATCCTAATTTAATCATGGGTTTTATTCCTGAAAGTTTTAAACGTAGCGAACACACAATTGACAGTATGATGGAGGTCAGAAAGCAAGTTTTGGCTCCGTCATTGAGTGTTGCTTACAATAAACACCTCCACATTGTTCGTGGTAAAGGGGCATACCTTTATGACTATACGGGCCGCGCATTCCTTGACTGCGTCAACAACATAACTCATGTGGGGCACTGTAATCCTCATGTGGTAAACGCTATCAGCAAACAGGCAGCACAGCTAAACACCAATTCTCGTTATCTTTATGACGGGATTAACAAACTTGCGGGCAGGGTGCTTGAAACCATGCCTGACCCACTCTCTGTGATGTTTTTTACCAACAGTGGATCAGAAGCAAATGAGCTGGCACTGCGGTTAGCACGGCACTATACCGAACGCAACACCACTGTCGCTGTCGACTGGGGATACCACGGTAACACCAATGCAACCGTTGCTATCAGCGCATATAAATTCAACCGTAAAGGCGGCAAGGGTTGCCCGTCAGAAACCCGCCTTACAGAGTTTCCTGATCCATATCAGGGACGATTCAATGATTATTCTGAAGTAAGTGGCAAGGCTTATGCAGCGGATGTGGACATACAAATCGCCGATCTAATTGAAAAAACCGGCGACGGGCCAGCCGCGTTTATTGCAGAATCTATAGCCGGTGTTGGGGGTCAGGTCGTTTATCCAGATGGGTATTTAAAAGCGGTATACGAAAAAATTCGTGCCGCTGGTGGCCTTTGCATTGCCGATGAGGTTCAAACCGGTTTCGGCCGTGTTGGTGAACATATGTGGGCTTATCAGCTTCAAGGTGTCGTTCCAGATATCGTTAGCTTCGGCAAACCTTTTGGCAATGGTCATCCTATGGCGGCCGTTGTTACTACGCGCGAAATTGCTGACCGTTTTGCAAATGGCATGGAATATTTCAATAGTTTTGGTGGCAACCCCGTATCCTGTGCTATTGGTATGGCTATGCTGGATGTGGTCGAAGGCGAAGGCCTTCAGGAAAAAGCATTGACCACCGGCAATCATATCATGGACGGAATGCGTGATATGATGGACCGATACCCACTAATTGGACAGGTCCGCGGCAAAGGAATGTTTTTTGGCGCGGAACTGGTCAAAGACAGGGCCACAAAAGAACGGGCCAGCAAAGAAGCGGGTGCTATCGTTCAGTATCTTCGTGATGATGCGGTGCTCTTTTCTACCGACGGCCCTTATGACAATGTCCTAAAGGGCAAACCGCCGATGGTTTTTGGTATGGCAGAAGCAGATATTTTCCTGGCGAAACTTGAAAACGCTTTCAAACGTCTCTACCGCGAGGGATTTTAAGCTTTTAGGGCGTGGGCCGTACTGATGAGTTGCTCAATGGCTGCGATCATCGTGTCTCGTTGTCGTTCGTCAGCTAAGTCATTATTTTCATCAACGGCTTTAAATGCGGCACCAACTGCCACTTGATTGGGAACCACATGAACCCCAATGCCGCAAAGTAGAGTGCGAAGCGAGGGAAGGGCGCGGATTCCACCTAGTGCACCAGGAGAGGACCCCGCAAGCGCTGCGACCTTTCCAATATATGCGTTTCCGATATTCTCATCGTCCGGCCGTGACATCCAATCAATGACGTTTTTAAGAAGAGGCGGAAAGAAGCCGTTATATTCGGGCGTTACGATGAAATAACCATCGCTTTCAGCAAAAAGGGATTTTAGTTTCTTGGCATTTTCAGGCAAACCGTCACTCTCTTCCAAATCACCATCATAGATCGGCATCGGGTAATCGCGAAGATCAACGAATATTGCATCGACACCGTTTTTATTTGCGATCTTGTGGGCCGCTTTTGCGACCTGTTTTGATAGGGATGCTTCGCGAGTACTACCCGCTAAAAAAAGAAGTTTCGTCATGATAATACCCTTTTATGTTTTAATTACATAATAGAGTAGTGATCATCTAAGAGAATTCAATGGTGATTTTGAAAAAACTCAAAAGAAGAACGAAGCAAAAGCCGCATGGTCGCGACTTTTGCGTTCAGTGTAAATGCATGATTATAATATTAGTCTACGAGTTTTAATTCGTCTGCCGCTTCTTTCCCGCGACTTTCGACTATTTCGTAGCTAACTTTTTGTCCGTCGTCCAATCTGTCGATACCAGCGCGCTCAACAGCAGAGATATGAACAAACACATCACTTCCGCCTTCGTCTGGTGCAATAAAACCAAATCCCTTATTAGGGTTAAACCATTTAACGGTGCCTGTAGCCATTTCGTATTCTTCCTCAAAATATTGTTATTTTAATTCACTAAATATGTTCAGTGAACCAAGACTTTAACTTTGCCTATGATGAAGATTAGTTAACTTTAGAAAATGCTGAAACTCTTTTTCAGAATAGTCCCAAGTAGCGGGTATTTAAGCATTATATTAAAGTAATACCCCCTCACAAAGGTACAAAAACTTAAAATCAAAAAATACCGTATCGCCGTTTTTTGAAAAAAGCAATGCTTATTTATTAAGTCTTTAAACCTATAGCTGATATTTGAGTAGTTAATTAAATTGGTAATTTATTGGTGCTTTTGATTTTTTTCATAAAAAAACTTGTATGGGCACTCTCAATGGTTGGGTGATCAAGGATGCTGGAACTCATCAATTCGTAGTAATTATCGATGTCTTTTGCGACGACAGTGAGCATATAGTCTTTACCTCCTGAGGTCGCATAACATTCAAGCACGTTGGGCATATTCTGAATATGTTTTTCAAAGCGGTCCCGTGTTTCACTGCTGTGATTATTAAGGCTAATAACGCAATTTGCCCGGATTCTAAGACCAATTTTGCGAGCATTTATTACTGTGCGTTTCTCTTCAATAATAGCAGCGTCCTCAAGGTCTTTTACATGACGCCAATAGGAAGACCGGGACATGCCGACGTCATCGGCCTGTTCTGATTGTGAAAGTTCAGGTTTATTTTGTAAATTTTTTAGAATTTTTTCGTTGATTGATGATAATGTCATATTAATGTCCCAATATATCGAATAAAATGCAACAAACGTTTCAAAAAATAACAAAAATTATCGAAATAATGGCAGAATGTCCAGAAATAATGAACATAATGATGAAATCATTATTGGAACAAGGCAATAAACAATGAACGAATTTGATTATTCACATCTACCGGATTTTCCAGCCAGTGTCTATGCGGCCTGTCTAAAGAAACCAGACGGATTAAGCGATGACTGGCTTGAGCCAACACAGCGAAACTATTCTATTGAAGAACACAAAACATGGGATACACTCTATAAGCGCCAAATGGATATTCTGAAAGGGCGAGCGTGTGACCAGTTTTTTAATGGTTTGCAGCTACTTGATTTTGATCAAGGTGGCGTTCCTGACTTTAATAAAACGAACGAAATTTTAAAAGCAACGACAGGGTGGTCAGTGGTCGCGGTTCCGATGTTAATTCCGGATCATGTTTTTTTCTATCATCTGGCCAACAAACGTTTTCCCGCTGGAAATTTTATCAGAAAATCGGATCAATGTGATTATATCGAAGAACCGGATGTTTTTCACGACGCTTTTGGTCATGTTCCTCTTCTGGCGGATCCGGCATTTGCACATTATATGGAAGCCTACGGTAAAGCGGGTTGGAAAGCATTGCAGTATAACCATCTCAAGGCCTTAAGTGCCCTTTATTGGTATACGGTGGAGTTCGGATTGATCAACACCGAGGATGGTATGCGCATATACGGAGCTGGAATTTTATCTTCAGCGGTCGAGAGTCCATATTCACTTGAGGCTAAATCGCCAAATCGCATCCATTTGAATGTGGACCGTGTCATGCGCACTGATTATAAGATAGATGATTTGCAAGAAACTTACTTTGTCATTGATAGTTTTGAAGAACTGTTCAAGCAAACTGAAGGGCGGCCATTTGATGATATTTATCAAAATATTGGTGCGTCCTTTCAATATGCCCCTTCCGCGGTTTTGGAGACAGACCACATCTATGCTCGCGGCACTCAGGAATATAATTTGCGCGGCGGTAGGGGATCTGGCGCCACGCCTGTTTAGGACTTACAATGACAAGAAATATTATTATTACTGGCGCGGGCGGCGCGCTCGGCAGCAATACAGTGAAAGCTTTTAAAAATAATGAAGCGTTTAACGTATATGAAGTCTCTGGCACTGATCTAACAGATATGAACAATGCGCAGGCAATTGCTGATCAGCATGATGAAATCGATGTGTTACTCAATATTGCGGGTGGATTTACCTGGAAAGAAATAAAAGATACATCCTTTGAAGATTTTGAGGCACAGTTCAATATGAACTTTAAAACCATGTATAATATGACCATGGCGACACTTACAAAAATTGAAAAAGCAGAAAGTGGTCGCATCGTTAATATTGGTGCCGCAAGTGCGATAACGGCTGCATCGGGTATGGCTGCGTATGCAGCTTCAAAGTCGGCGGTGATGCGTTTTACGGAAGCACTTGCTGCGGAAACCCCTGATACTATGACGGTAAATGCATTATTGCCATCAATTATCGATACGCCGACAAATAGAAATGACATGCCCGAAGCCGATTTTTCAAAATGGGTAACGGTGGACGAACTGATTAGCCAACTTATTTTTTTGGTTTCCGTTCAATCATCAGGTATAAATGGCGCAATAATTCCAGTCACTGGCCGGATATATGCGCAGGTATAAGGACACATTATGTATAAAAAGATGGTACTCGAAGATCTACTTTCCTCGCTTGATGGTTGGAACGCAGTTGAAGGCAGGGATGCTATATATAAGAAATTTACATTCGCTGATTTTGAGACGGCATTCGCGGCTATGACAAAAATTGCACTAAAAGCGGAAGAAATGAACCACCATCCAGAATGGTTTAATGTTTATAATCAGCTTGAAGTAACGCTGGCGACCCATGATGCAAATGGGGTAACCAGCTATGATCTTGAACTAGCACGCTTTATCGACGAGGTTGCAAAATAATAACCTTAAATTTTTTATAAGCTTTCGAAATTATAACAACTTCTTGATATTTTTCACAAAATATGACTGTATCAAGTAGAACTGGGACGATTTTAGAAGAGGGCGCAATGAAATATAATCGAATGGGTAAGTCCGGTATTAAGGTATCCTCACTTTGTATGGGAACCATGACCTTTGGCTCTGGTGCAGACGCGGCGGAAAGCGCAAAAATTTATAAGGCCGCCCGAAATAAAGGTATTAATTTCTTCGACTGTGCCAATCTTTATGCTGGCGGAAAATCTGAAGAAATACTTGGGTCTCTTATTAAGTCACATCGTGAAGAGGTGGTCATATCTTCCAAGGCCTATTATCCTGTCGATAGTTATGCTGGAAACAGTAGCGAGATATACGGGCGTGGTCTTAATCGCACCAATGTAACGCGCGAAGTCGAAGATAGCCTCAAGCGGCTCGGCACCGATTATATTGATGTTTATTACATGCACCATTTTGACGATGCCTGTACTCTTGAAGAAAGCCTTTCCGTTTATAATGATCTGGTTCATCAGGGAAAAATAAATTATATCGGCCTTAGTAATTTTGCTGCCTGGCAATATATGAAAGCGGTTGGCATTACCCGCCAACACAATTATGCACCAATTGCCTGTATTCAACCCATGTACAACTTGCTTAAGCGCCAATGCGAAAGTGAAATCCTGCCAATGGCAAAGAGTGAAGGGCTTGGTGTATTTTCTTATAGCCCGCTTGGCGGCGGTATTCTTACCGGCAAATATTTGAATAAAGACGCCGATAACACAGCCAGTCGCATGAACACTATGGCCATGTATAAAGAACGCTACAAAGACGATAGAAATGCAGAAATTGCTCGCGCGTTCAATGATTACGCTGTCTCAAAGAGCCTTAACCCGATCAGTCTTGCTATTGCCTGGGTCAGTGCTCATGAAACCATCACGGCCCCGATCATTGGCGG
>CAXBLS010000174.1:0-6453 GCA_963976585.1 uncultured Kordiimonadaceae bacterium | reverse complement strand
TTCCTGTTTATCGTTGGCGTGTTGACTGATGTGTTGGCCCACAATGATTTGCAGGTCTGCGTCCACACTGATCTGGGCATTATAGGCGTAGTCAAATTGGCCGTTCTTGCCCATGATACGGGCTTCGCTATCGGCAAAACTGATTTGCTTGCTATCTTCTATGGTTTTGCCGGGTTTGAGTTTCGCTTCGCGTTGCTCAAGAGCCTGTTTGGCCACTTTGATTTTAGCCAGTCGGGTTTGCTTGAATTTCAGGTCTTCGGGAATTTCATAGCCGGTTTTTTCTTTGTAGATCCTATCTTCTTCTCGGTCGCAACGGTTGGCGGCTTCAATCAAGGCATCAATTTCAGCACTTAGCGCTTGTTCCTTTTCTTTTAAATGGCCATAGCTCATCGCTTTATGTTTGGATGTGTTAGCTTTGAACTTGGAGCCGTCCAGACTAATATGCCCCAATGAAGCCAGCTTCAACTCCAACGCCAGTTGGACGGTTTGTTTGAAACATTCCTGAAAGAACGGCTCATGATCTTTCCGGAAATCGCTGAGAACGCGGAAATTAGGGCAGTTCATTTGCGCTATGAACATAAAGGACAAGTCCTCATGACATCGCTTTTCAATTTGCCGGGAGCTGTAAACGCCGCGACTATAAGCATAAATCAGAATGGAAACAATTTGTTTGGGGTGAAAGGCATGTTGACCTTTAATGCTGTATTGGCTTTCAATGCTGCGGGTATCAAGCTGCTGAAAAAGATCAGTATAGAGATGACATTCATGGTCTTTAGGTAGCAGATCAGAAATATGACTCGGAAAAAGTTGGCGTTGGTGAAATTCTACTGGACTGGCTTTGAAAGTAATGGTCATGCAGCTATCGTTGAGTAAATTATAGTGAAATTATACCGCAATATGCTGTTTATATAGATACTTCACTGATATTATAGTCTATCTTTGGGAGAGTAACCTGCAAAACAGGTCGTGAAAATTATGTCTTATAGGCTATTCTCGGACAGCCTCCTAGTGTTCACGAGTGGACCTAACATTATGTTATAATAATGAAAAATTACCGTATGGCTGATATCAAAGGTACTAAGCAATTGAACTCAAATTCATCTTCAGCGCACAACAACTCCGCTCGACTATTTCCACTCTACTTACTATGGTTCGTCGTTATACCGATACTGCCATTCTTCTTCAGCGTCGCCATATTATCATTTTTTATCGAACCAACTTTCGATCCAAGTGTTAACTTTGTTCAGCAGCTATTTTCCAGCAATAACATCCAATATATCGATCAGTCAGTTAAGACACTTACTCATTTGTCGAATCTACTCACTTATCTTTCGATCTCGTCTTTGCATGCGATTGCATGCTTGATCGTGATAGGCTTTTTTCTCTTCCAAATACATCAGCTTCCCAAGCCCTTAATAACGCGCACATACATATATATAGCTATCACCACAGTCACAATACTATTTTTTATGTATATCGTTCATTTGTATGCCAACAATATAATGATCACACAGTTAGGCTATAAATCAATATGTGTATTACTGGGTATGGCCGATTTACAAACCACCATAGTGTTTCAGGATTTGGGTGGGGGTAACACTGGTGAGGCGTGTTTCCGCCCCGAATTTACGAAGCTTTTTTGGCTTGCCTATACGCCTATCATGTTTGGTGTACTGGCCATGATTAGTGCAAGTGCTTTCACTACTGTCATGACCAGCGAATCAATGCCGTCAGTAGATGAGCAATGGCGTCTACACTTTTTGGCACGCATTAAAATCCTGCAAAAAAGTTTTTATCTGCTTAGTCTGGTTCTGGTGACAAGCACAGTTACCATCTTATTATTTACATCTCTACCATTGGATTTGATGGCAGACGGCACATCGAAAAATGCATTTAACAAATACATCAATGGAATTACTGCATTTTGGGGCGGATTATTTACCGCAATGCTGTTCGCAACATTTGTGCCTGCTGTATTTCTGTTTATCAAACATGCGCTAGATCACCAGAAAGGACTAATAAAAACTTCATCAGACCTGGGTGCGTGGCTACATGAGTTTGTATTCGTGTCTATAAAGAAACAAGCGATGAATGTCTTGATGATGATCGCGCCAATGTTAGTTGGCCCATTGGGTAGTCTTTTGCAACAATTATCGAGCATGACTGTTTAACGGTAGCCTGGAAAGGGATACTGCCAAGTTGATCGTATCTGAGTGACAAAAGCGGAGTGAAGAAATTCAGTGATCCTATACCGGAGCAATTGATTTTCCATGTTCTTCAATACTCAGTAGATCTGGGATAACTTTCAATAATTTTTTATAGATATGGGCGTTTATAACAATGCCTTATTTTTAATAGCCAATTCTCCCCCCCTTTTTTTTGAGTTGTGGCTTGGTAAATCCATTTCAATTAATTGAAATGAAACCCTTCACATTAACCCTAGCTCAGCCAAACTTAGTGTTTCAGTCCCTGCCACAATGAAATGATCAAGCACCCGTTCGTCTATCAAAGACAATGCCTGCTTCAAAGTAACGCTCGGGGAATGCCTGGACTAGATCGACAGGTCAATGCAAAGGCACTTCGCCAATCCCAGCACGGGTCAAATCAAGTCAGGCATTCCATGACATATTAAACTGAGCGTCCCAACAATCACCCTTGCGACTCATGGAAGCGGTTATGCCGAATTGAGGCCTTGGCCGGTTCAAGCGGTTCTCAGTGTGACGTCCCAATTGTACTGTGCGGAGCTTGATCGGTCTCTACTGACCCTGTTCAATTTGCATTCGGGTATCAAAGTCGCGATCGAATGTAGCGTGGTCAAAATGGGTGGCTGTATCGGTGTAATACTTCTTCAAAGCAGCGGCCATTTTACTCATTTCTGCAGCGCTGCCTTTCTTATCTTTGACGCGATCTGGATTGATTTCGGCCATTGTTCGATAGCGCATTGCATTTTTGGGAATTTTTGAACTCGACAGGTTTTCCAACATGTTGTCGCGAATTACCCATTGTTCATGGGCGCTGAAGTCAGGACCGGAAACAAGCTGACCAATACTAAAATTATTGACGTAAACCGTTTTGCCCACGTGTTTACCACCAGCACCTTTTTCCGTGGTGATCGGATCTTTCGAATGCAGGACGCGGTAAGCTGCGGGACGAGCTGGATTGAGTAGTCGCGAAAGAATGGCAGGGTTGTTTGGCCGGTATGCTTTTAGATCGATTGGATTAAACGGGGTTGAGAAAAACTCAGACTGAAGTGAATCGACCGTCAGTCTCTCGGCAAAGGTGGCGTCCCCAATTCTTGGCGCACTGAAGCTGATGAGTTTGATGTTTTTCCAAGGCCAGCCGCTGAGGCTTGACGGTAAGCTCTTGCCGGTACCATTGGGTCCATATTCATTGCCAAGTAGTACAGAAGAAACAAAGGCCTGAGCCAATGCGCCACCCAGACTGTGCCCGGTAACGTAGATATTGTCGGGCTTCGTACCGTTTTTCATGCCGGCTGCTTTGTCCAGGCAATGGAATAGGTTTGGGTGGATTGATCTCATGCTACGGGCAAAACCACGATGTACTTTGCCAACCGTGCTGATGTGAGCCGTACCTTGATTGGCAGACAGGCGATTGTAGCCCAAATCTGTGATCCAGTCTGGATTGCCGCTGGCCTTGTCGTCGCTGAAGGCTTCAAGCGCGGCGCGTCCGGTAGAGCCACTGCGGCTGCCACGGAAGGAGATATGAACGTCATAGGCTCCATCCTCTTTTTCGCGCAGCAAAATGAATCCCATCAGGCTTTGGGATGCTGGCTGACCAACTTCTCCTTTGTCTCCGGTGCCGCCTTCAAAGGCCAAAAGCGTGTTGGTTGCTCCTGCAGATGCTCCAGATTTGCCATTCGACAACTCGTTGAAAACGACTGCACTTTCTGTACCGCCAGCCGGGCGCTGGCAAACAAACACACTTTTGATTCGGCTGGTGATAGTATTGGGTGTCAAATACTCAACCCAGGTTCCATCAGCATTTGTCAGCGCATTGCTCCAAGGATACAGCTGAGCGTAGTTATAGATAATGGGGTCGTGGCCGGAATTGTTGGAAAACCCACCAAGACTGCCTGGTCCGCGATAGGAATTGAGCGCCGATGGCGTTTTGATTTGTTGAATGCCGACTTGGTTCGCCCATTGCTGAACCTTTTTCATAATCCCTTCACGGTCGCCTTTCTTGCCACCATGTTCCTCGTAATAGGGGTCAAACGGCCAAACCAGACTTTGTCCGTAAAGCTGATAAGCCAGGATCGACAGATCAAGGTGATAAACAATGGGGTTATAGGGGAAGGTTGATACGGCCTCCGAAGTCGTTGTTTTGGGGGTGAGTTGCGATTCAACGGGAAGGGGACTGTTACTACAACTTGCGGTCAACAATACCGTGGCAAGAGCCGCACCAGTCATCGTCGCTTTAATCATATTGCTCATTTGATATACCTTTTAACCCTGTTGAAATAGTGAATTAAGAATCTTCCTCAGCGATCGCCGGGCAGTTTATTGGCTTGTTGGAACTACGTTTGAACCTGATATCCCACCTCAATTCTACCAAACGTTGGACACCATGAAAACCAGCATACATTTTTTTTTCCAGTGGTTGAGTTAATAAATCGAGTTGCTCAATGGAACCGACTGTCCGCTTTCCGTAGGTATGTTGTCATTTGGTAATATGGGGCGAATGACCGCTGTGGGTCGGAAGCGGTCAGTCGGATGCATTAAACCCATATTAAAAAATGTCAGTATAAGCCAAATAGTGCACATTAGCCTCTACTGGAAGTTACATTAGGAACCATCTCTTCAGAAATGCCGCAATTTTTTTATAACAATCCGGTTGCAATTAATTGCAATCCCAACATCTTCAAAACTACTTATCACCAGTGCAAGTACTTGTGATTAACACGACATACGGTGATTTTTTTGAGCTGCTTCAGCATTCACACTTGTTCGGCAAAGAGACTAATCTGTGTAACCGAGCTTCGAGCGTGAATTGGCTATTTCTGCCTGGTGGGTTATACCGCTGCTTTGGGAAGAATTTTTATAGAAAAGGTATGATCGCGCCATCAAGATGATCAACTTGCACACCCGCTTTCAAATTCACCGATTTTTCCACCCGCTTTCTCTAGCGCGTATCGCCGTTTATCATGTAATTCATCCATATGATCGGATACCGTCTTCATTAATTGCAACCCCAATTCGATATTTCCACAAGCAGACATCATAAACGCTTCTTCTGTTTTGTCTTGGATCCATGGAGACTTTGGATAGTGCATCCGTCGATCAACCTGATGGCCTTCCAATCGGAATAGCACAATACCAATCGCCTTATTAATGTCAGCGAGTTTGGAATATTGATTGAGGCAACTGATATTCTTAGATAGCATCGCAATGGCATGTTTGCCTTCCCTGGTGTGCATATCAAGGGCTGAAGGTGGGTAGCGTCCAATGCTTGGGCCTTTGATTAACATGTCTTCCGTGAATCCCGTCGATTTGGCCGCGAGTCTTATCGTATTACCTATCGTAATGGGGTGCCCTTCCCGCTGTTTGCTGGCTCCCCATTTTGAGATATAAGCCCCAAGTTCACTTACTCCTAAATCATAATTGACCTTTTTAAACCATTCTTTGCTGCCTGATCGTGGCGGCAATACTGGTGAAGTAAAAGTGCTTGTGCCCATCAGATACCACATGGCGATGGTTCTCTCTATCTCATCATCGGTATCTAATGCGCACTCAGCTAACATCTCGTGGCCGTAATGGAAGAATCCTGTTCGCTGCTCGGCATAATCGGGATGCCAGTCGGCACACACCAACAGGTCACAAGCGTTGCGGTCTTTTAAGGATCGTGCAAATTGATCAGCGAAGAATTCTGCCACTTTATATTCGCCGTATTTGGCCCGCACGGTTTTAAAGCGGGATGCGTAGAGGTACATTGCCACTAACTGCGGGTTACCGGCACCTACATCTTCCATTGATATCACAGCCATCCTGCGATAGAAATATTCCCGATCCAAGGTTAATAATGATCGCGCGAAAAACCTCGCACAATCTGCATACCCTCTGCGAATCGATTTCTGTAAAGCGGAGGTTATACGCCATTTAGCGGTTGGGTTAGGATTGACGGCCCTGGAATGTTCATACGGAAAGCGAGTCATCGTATCATGCAGACGCTCAGCCATTTCTCGATCTAAACTCATCGCAACTCCTTGTTTTTAATGTAAAAACATAATATAGCACATTGAAAACAAAGGAGATCGATGATTACTTAATTTATTTCAACTGCTTATACAATTTTCTGCTTCTAATAAATATTAACTAAGTTTGAATATTACCCAATGAATAATCCAAAATATAACTTCGGTAACCACGGAGCTATAAATTCTCAATGCTGCTCGCCAATCTCAGTGCAATTAACTGCACGAAGCTGTAATTTACAGTG
>CAXBLS010000173.1:0-6490 GCA_963976585.1 uncultured Kordiimonadaceae bacterium | reverse complement strand
TACTCTCCGCCATGCGTCTCAACAAATTGCGGCAGACCGTCTGCAATAAAGGGACCTTTTTCACTGTCCTTGCCAGCCGGTATCACATGTTTAGAGACTTGAACATCATGATTGCCAATGACTGGGCATGTATCATTACCAGACCGGAAATCCATACCATATTGCATCCACTGTTGCTGTACAAATTCAAATTGCCTGAACAAACTGGCGCAAATAGCAATAAAAATTATCCCATGATCGCGATCATCTTTTTTAGAACCTTCTTTTTCAAATACACCGTAAGGAAGGCCGCGACGCAAAATTCGCCGCCTTTTATTTAAACTAGATCCATTTTCAGACTCTTTTGCCCCGAGATAGGCAGCTGGATCAAGCATGTCCCTAGGGTTGCCGCGACGTATGTGCGCTGAAACAGGGCATTTTTCACCATAATGATCTTCAGCATATGTAAAATCAATTAAACGCTGTTTATACTCTGGAGTCTGTTCTTTACCCGCCCATTTCTTAACAAACTCTTGTAAATCTTCCCATGCAGGTGCAACTATCAATGGCACACCATTTCGCCATCGCCCTACCATTTTTGCACTTAATGTTTGTTTTGCAATATCTTCACTCTCTATCTCATACACTTCTTTATATGTTTTGGCTTTCTCCGAGACATATTTGTCAAATGTATATGTATTCTGATGTAATTTTCGGTAAGCCATAAAACTACCATTTCTTAAGAAAGAACTAGGCATGGGTGCCTCCGGAAGCTCTTGAGCTTCATCAGGGTGGCCTAACAAAAATTCACCCGTCGCAATTGGCTCCCATGTTAAAACACCTTCATCATTAGGGATATATTTTCCACGCCCAATAACTCTTTCTTTTTCAATTTCTACCGGATATTGTCCTTCAAAAACAGGATTGCCAAAGCCATCAGCATATCCAAAATGCTCTTTTGAACTGGATTCTGGGGTGGCCAAATTAGCGCAAGCCTCCTGATAATCTAACCCATCGGGTCCTACACCATCTAATATTGAAACGGCGCCATCAGATTTTAGACACAGTTCCCTCAACCATTTTGTTTGCTCATTTAATTTTGATTCATAAATTGTTGAAGTAGTCCGATCTATACCGACATTCATGGAAATTAAAATATGAACATCTTTATCTTTTTCAGTGATGCTGTTGCGCCAAATGTCATCCCACTGAGAAGTGTCACTCTTTCCGACATCACCCAATATATAAGCTCGATTAGCCATACCGTCGATAAATTCCGGCGGCATGCCCGATAATGTTCTTGTCGGTAGCCCCATAGCCTGCAGACCACGCCAGCTGAATGCAACATTGATCGTTACTTCTGGTCGTTCAATGTTGCCATCCGGCTCTTCATTTTTACTTCCAGCCTCGCCGGAACCTAGTGCCGGTTTCCAACGGTGCGCAGTTGTAATATAGCGTCTCAATTCTCTAATGAAGTGACGCGCCTTCTTATTTAATTCGTTATTCAATTCATGTTTATCTGTTTCTGTTTTTACATGAAGGAAAAAATGTCTTGCTTTCGGGTAACCAAACTTTCCGTAGGCACGAATAATGTTGCCTTGAATATCGTCTAAATCTAAGTTTTTAGTCATGATAATTTTCCTTTGCAGAAAAACTAGCGATTTGGCTAGACGCTATTAAACCAGCTCCTTGAGTAGGTTTATCCATATTATCAGGCTCATGGTCTACTATAAATTGCCCAAAGTTATCAAAGATTTGTTGGTCCGTTACAGCTTGATTCTTTATTGCAAAATTTACTAGTTTTTGTTGCAAATAAAGGGACTTTAGAACCGTTTTAAGATCTGAGTTCGGGGCAGCAGGAAACGCCTTTCCGCCCTTTATCATAACAAATAAATACGCAAAAATCAGAGCGAAAACAATGCCGAATAAACCGGAATTCAACCAAGAAACTTCAAAGGCTTCATGCAATAATCCCGTAATTCCCATAATAACCGCTAGAGCACCTACAATTAACATTATCCAATTCTTTTTATTTTGTGGTGCTAGTGGTGGAGGACCTTTCCAATAGTCGTTAAATGACATCGTTGTTTCCAGTTGGCAAGATATGATGTATTCACTAAACAAATTTGCATCTGTTACTTTATGAAAGCCATAACAGGTTTCGAAAATCACCTTCAATTCAGGTTCCATTTCGCTCCACAATTCTTTCAAATATGAATCCAGATCATCTTTTCCATCAACCGCCTTATCAAAATCCACCGTCCATAATAAATAGGATGATTTCAAATGATCAACTTTTTGAGGAATCAAAGGATTTCCCCCAGAAGCTTCACGTGTCAACGCCCATTCATGTGGCCTGCCCTCATAACCTACATCATTAATCACCACAAATCTGGTAAAATGTGTCCGCTTATTTCGCGCAAAAGGGCTATTAAAACCACTTGCTTTTGCTGCAGCGGAATGTTGCGCCGTTGGTAAGCATGCTAAGGCGCGACGCATCACTTCTGAAGCGGATCTCTTCGCCCCGTCCCTGTCAATAAATGTTTCGTTTTTTAGCGGTACTAACACCGTTAAAAAATAATGACCTCCATCTACATTTGGCATAACCCGTCTCCCCTCATTTTCTATACAAACCTTTTTTACCCCACCATTCTTCGATGAATTCAACCCGGTTACGATCTGCTTTCTCCGTGTCATTACTGGCCACGGGTCCATATCCAGGTGATGCTAGATTTAATTGTTGATTTTGGAGTTCTTTGCGATAAAGCTTTGCGAATTGCCTTATGGTGATGCCGTTTGCTTTCGAATTAACCTGCTCATGTTTTTGCTTTAACGCGTGAATAGCGTCTAACACGCTTAAAGATGCTTTAATATCCCGCTGCGCTGACCCGGGAACAGAATTATAATAATAATCTGTCTCTATAGAATTATGATTAATGTAATTCTTAAAAGGCGTGACAGGTATGGAGCCGGGGTATTTTTCACTAGAATACCAAAACAGATCTAAACCACCCGGGATTCCATCAGCGAATGCATCAATATATTGATCCCAAGTTCCGTTAAAATTACTGCAAAACAGCATGTAGTCATATTGTAAATTTTCAGGGCCTTGACCTAAATCAGGCCATTGATCCCGTTTTATCATTACCCATCGTGCAAAATGTATAAATGATAAACCAAGAAGACCATTGAGGAAATTTGGAAACGCCCTTGCTGCCATAAAAATAAAGCGATTAAACCAAGTACGATAAGGTTTCATTGGCGTTAGAACGTTTAATGCATCAGCCTTGCCAGATAAGTTAGACATTTAGTATCCCCCTACTCGAATGAAGTCTTAACCTAGTACATGGATACACTAAAATAAAGAAAAACACAAAATATTATCGCTTATAAGAAGAGTATTCTCTAATTTTATTTAAGCTCTTAACACCATGTGGAAAATATAAATACTATTTACCTAAAGATTTGAGAGGGTGCGGGGATACCTTCGAGGGGGGATTGGATTGCTATGTGTGAAACGCGTTAAGACGAAATATCAAAAGTGGCAATTTTAATTTTTGCCATCCAGAAGTTCGCCCGGTGTTACGTTGAGCGCTTTAGCAAGTTTTTCAACAACTGTAATAGTTGGGTTGCGAATGCCTCGTTCAACATCGCTTACGTATGTTCGGTGAATGTCGGCTTCAAACGCGAATTTTTCCTGAGAAAGGTTCTTCATCAACCTCAGTCGCTTAACATTCTGGCCAAATTTTTTCTTAATATCCATAGAACATAATTGACAATATGTAGACTTTTAGTCTACAGACTATGAGTGACATTTAATTTATCCGTTACACAAATTTGAAACCACTTATCGGGGGATTATTATGAACCATAAAATTACGAACAAAACCAAGATTGCGCTAATCATTTTGTCCGGATTGTTATCAGCATGTAACACCGGTTCGCAGCTTCAATGGCAAGCGCCAATAGGAATGACTGCACAGCAACAGCAGATAGAACGGAGCCGTTGTGAACAAGTAGCTTCTGTGGCTTATTTAAACGCGTCGTCCAATGGTCAACAAGTTACCCAAACTTATGTCAATATTGAAAACTCCACTATTGTTGGGGAGCGGTCGACGACAACACCCTTTCAGAAAGGAATGAGAGAGGCACAAGAGAACCAGTTGAGACAACAGGAGCTTGCTGCACAATCTGACAGACAGAGAGCACTGGATAATCTTAAAACGCAAACATTCAATCAATGTATGTATAAAGCTGGATACATATTAGAGAGTATAAAATAATTGGTGCCGAAACTAGTTAAAAGGCATATTTAACCCTTGGTTTCCAGACCGATTAAAACTTCTCTAAAGCTACTTAAGCCGCTTTCAATATTGAGAATAATTTCTTCTGCGAGCACCTCTGGTTCAGGCAGATTATCTAGATCGGTGAGGGTGTCGTCTTTGATCCATGTTATATCGAGGCTGGTTTTATCCCGTGACATGATCTCATCGATACCGTATTTGCGCCACCGCCCCTCCGGGCTTGTTTCTTCATTCCAGGTTTCTTTTCTGGCGTGTCTGTTTTCCGGGCTATAACAATCGATGAACGACTGAAGATCTTCGATCCTGAGCGTCTTCTTTTTAAGCGTATGATGAATATTTGTCCGGTAGTCATAAAACCAGATATCTTTCGTCCATGGTTTTTTTGCGGCTGGCTGATTATCAAAGAACAGGACATTTGCCTTAACTCCCTGAGCGTAGAATATACCTGTTGGAAGGCGTAAGATCGTGTGAAGGTCCGTAGTCTCAAGAAGTTTCTTGCGAACTGTTTCGCCTGCACCACCTTCAAACAATACATTGTCTGGAACGACCACGGCTGCCTTGCCAGTGGTCTTTAGCATAGTGTGGATATGCTGGATGAAATTAAGTTGTTTGTTTGATGTGGTAGCCCAAAAATCCTGCCTATTATATGTTAGTTCTTCCTTTTCTTGCAAACCATCTTCGTTGGTGATGGTCATACTGCTTTTCTTACCGAATGGTGGATTGGCAAGTACATAGTCAACACGTAGACCGTTATCTGCGATAAGGGCGTCTGCGGATGTCACAGAAGCTTCGCCGTCCATCTCACCAATATTGTGTAAGAACATGTTCATCAAGCACAGGCGGCGCGTATTGGGCACAATTTCGTTTCCGTGGAAGGTCTTGTGCTTAAGCACTTCTTTCTGCGTTCGGTCAAGCTGATTATTGGCAACAAGATGATCGTAGGCGGCTAGGAAAAACCCACCAGTACCACAAGCCGGATCAGCAATTGTTTTGCCGGGCTTTGGATCAAGGCATTTGACCATCACTTTGATTAATGAGCGCGGTGTAAAATATTGCCCTGCACCAGATTTGGTGTCCTCAGCATTTTTTTCAAGCAAGCCTTCGTATATCTCACCTTTAACATCTGCTCCTGTGGCCAGCCAGTTTTCCCCATCAATCATAGCAATTAGTCGCGACAGCTTGGCCGGGTCAGAAATCTTGTTTTGTGCCTTGGTGAATATCTGGCCCAACATGCCCGGTTTTTTGCCAAGCTCCAGTAGGAGACGCACATAATGTACTTCAAGCTCCGCGCCGCGCCGCGTAGACAAGCTTTTCCAGTTAAATTCTTCTGGCACACCAACATCACGTTCATAGGGTGGTTTCGAATATTCATCTGCCATCTTCAGAAAGATCAGGAAGGTAAGCTGTTCAAGATAGTCGCCATACCCCACACCATCATCGCGCAGTGTCGTGCAAAAGCTCCATACCTTCGAAATTATTGTTGATGGTGTCATTTATTCTTCCTCATATTGATCTTCAATTTCCGACTTTTCATATTCCCCCTCAACCGGTTTGCGGATTTTCTTTCCCATTGCCCCTTCCACTAATTCCAGCAATTGAGCTCTTCTATTCTCATAGAACGCGTAAAAGTCATCACAGCGTAGTGCCGCCGGATTAATAAAATGGCTTGTAAGTATTTCATTCATTTCTTCATCATTTAAAGATACATTTTTATGCTGCTGGAGTGATTTTAAATACACCGAAGGTGCTTTTCTACCAATCATACGATTTGCTTTATACGATATAGGTGTTTTATTAAGGATTGAATTAAACACTTCGGGTGTAATTTCTTCATCTTCGCACCACGCTTTTGGAAAGATATGATGAATGTCTAGTGCCACTTCTTCAAAATCGAGTTGTTGTACCGATTCCTTCCAGAAAAAATCTTTCGCATTCCCGCGTAATACGAGAGTATTTAACCCTTTATAGGCTGCACTATTGCGTGTACGTAAAGTATCTAATCTGCTTGATTGGAAGTCTGCTTCATAGATAGTCTTTGGCAAGGGCCCTTCAGAGTCTATGTAATCAAGAAGCTCTTCCATATCATTAGCAATTCGAGTTTCCACCGCGCCGCCGTAGAGCTCTCCGAGTACACCGCACCAGAACCAGCGACTTAGTTTGTCATATATTATTGGCTCCAGCCATCGTTCTTGTAAAATAGAAAGTAC
>CAXBLS010000172.1:0-6490 GCA_963976585.1 uncultured Kordiimonadaceae bacterium | reverse complement strand
TCTTGCGGTATTTTAGCCCGCGCTTGTCAGTGATCAGTGTCACTTTATGGCCCCGATCCATAAGTTCTTCCATCAGCGCGAGAGCAGGGAACATGTGGCCACCTGTACCGCCAGCCGCCAAAACAATATGACTGGTGCGCCGTCTGATCATCTGTGCCCCCATGAAAGATTTGTCTGACCAGGTTTATATTGGCTGTAACGCCGCGTCAGTGACAGGATCATGCCCATGCCAATTGAAAGCGATAGCATCGATGAACCGCCGTAGCTGATAAACGGTAATGTCATTCCTTTTGACGGGATAATCGCTAGATTCACTGCAAGATTGATAAAGGCTTGAGCACCAAACTGGATAAGAAGCCCCGCCACCGCGAGAACCGTGAACATGTCTTGTTCTTTCAAAAGATTAACAAAGCCCCTAACCACAATCACGGCAAATATCAGTATTATAAGCAGACAAACCACTACCCCAAACTCTTCACCTGCCACAGCAAAAATATAATCGGAGTGCGCATCTGGAAGGCGCATTTTAACCACGCCCTCACCTGGCCCCTGACCGAGAAGGCCACCGTTTTTAAATGCATTTAACGATTGGTCCACCTGATAATTTCCACCCGGTTGTGGAAACAGGAAACCATCAATTCTTTTTTCAACATGCGGAAGCGCGAAATAAGCGACAATCAAGCCGACAAATGCCAGTGCCACCAGACCACCAACCCAAATCCATGCAAGTCCAGCCATGAACAGTTGGATACCCCAGACACCGGCCACAAGCACGCTCTGGCCCAGATCAGGCTGCGAAATAAGAAGTGCGATAACCACGGCGCATGACGCCATTGATATAGGCCACCCAGGAAAACCTTGCACCCTTTGGCTTTCAGAAAACATCCAAGCGGTAAAAATAATAAAAGCCGGTTTCATAAACTCCGAAGTCTGTAAAGTAAAAGAGCCTATCTGAATCCAGCGGCGTGCTCCCTTTGCTTCCACTCCCATTACAAGAGTAGCGACAAGAAGCAGCAGGCAAACGCCAAATAAAACAACGCCAAATCGCCGCACCATCGTTGGAGACATAAGCGAAACCCCAAACATGACACAGCCTGATAGACCAAGAAAAATCAACTGTCTCTGGACGAAATGAAAACTTGAAAGATGCAGTTTTTCCGCCACCGCCGGACTTGCCCCAAACACGAGGACAATACCAATGGTGATCAGCAGCGCAATTGACATCAAAAGCCAGCGGTCCACTGTCCACCACCAGGTGCTGATAATACTATTGTCTGTTCTTGAAAAACTGCTCATTATTCCCAGTTACCTTAATTTTAATGTCGCAAGACCGATTAGCGCCAGCAGGACCGCAATGATCCAAAAGCGAATAACGATGGTCGGCTCTGCCCATCCTTTTTTCTCATAATGGTGATGAATCGGCGCCATTCTGAAAACGCGTTTTCCTGTAAGTTTGAAAGATACCACCTGAACAATAACCGACACGGTTTCAAGCACAAAAAGACCACCAACAATGGCAAGCACTATTTCATGTTTGGTAATAACACTAACCGCGCCCAGCGCACCGCCAAGTGAAAGACTTCCTGTATCACCCATAAAGATCATCGCGGGCGGCGCATTAAACCAGAGAAATCCAAGTCCTGCGCCAATAATGGCAGCTAGAAACACGGCAAGTTCCCCTGTTCCTTCAATATAGGTAAGGTTCAAATAATCTGAATAAACCGTATTGCCGACAACATAGGCGATAATTGCAAAAGTGCCGGATGCAATAATCACTGGCATGATTGCCAGTCCATCCAATCCATCGGTCAGGTTGACACTATTGGAAGCACCAATAAGCACAAACATAGCAAACGGTACCATTAGCCAGCCTAAATCAATCAAAACATCTTTAAGAAATGGTAGTGCCAGTTTATCACCATACTCTGGGCCAGCGGCGTCCATGATAATAAGCACCGCACCAACTGAAATCACAATCTCAAGAAGTAATTTTACCCGTCCCGACACTCCCGCAGTGCTTGAACGCGTGATTTTTGCGTAATCATCTAGAAAGCCGATAAAACCAAATCCGGTCGTCACCAGCAAACAGGCCCATATATAATGATTAGAAAGGTCAGCCCAGAGTAGAGTGCCCGAACTCAAACCAAGCAGAATCAAAAACCCACCCATAGTAGGAGTGCCCTGCTTCGTCAGAATGTGACTTTCAGGACCATCATCGCGGATAGGTTGGCCTTTTGTTTGCTTTGCCTTGAGCATAAAAATAACTTTTGGCCCAAACAGAAAACTTATCACGAAGGCCGTAAACAATGATATTCCGGTCCGAAACGTCAAATAATTGAAGACGTTTAAGAAGGTATAGTCATCGCTGAGCGATGTTAAAAGATGATACAGCATTCTTTATCTTACCTTTTTTCCATTATCCACTTACCGCCTGCTTATCCTGATAAACATCAAGTTTTTGCAAAGCCTCAACCGTTGTTGACATTTTCGCGGCGTTAGACCCTTTGATCATAATCACGTCGCCGTCATGAATGTCGTGTAGAAGTGCCCGCTCCAATGCCGTTTTATCATTAAAATAACTCACATTGATCCCCGGATGATTATAAACGACAAAATCCGCCAGCTGCTTCATATGCTTACCAACAACAAAAAGATGATCAACGTCGGCATCATCAAGTACTGGGCCAAGTTTTCGGTGGAGCTGTTCCGCCTGTTCACCAAGCTCACCCATATCAGCAAGCACGGCTATTTTTCGGCCAAAGTCACTATTTTCACATTGACCAAGCGTTTTAATGGCCGCCGCCATACTTGCCGGATTTGCATTGTAACTTTCATCAATGAGTAAAAACGACGCTTCTGTTGCAATATCAAAATAGATGCGCTCGCGGCGCCCACGTCCAGAAAGTGGTTGAAGTTCAGCAAGGCCAAGTCCACTTAATCCAAGATCTGCACCGACAGCGTCAACCGCTGCCAAAACAGCCAGCGAATTCATAACCCAATGATAGCCAAGCATGCCGACTTTGTAGGTCATAACCTTACCCATAATATCAGCGATTACACAGCTGCATGTATCATGGAAAAAGTACGTTAGAGACCTCACATCAGCCTGTTCACTGTTGCCGAAGGAAATAGTTTTACCGACACCCGCCTCTTCCGCTTTTCTCTTAAGGCGTTCAAAATGGGGATTGTCATAATTGAGCACCGCAATACCGCCTTCATTCATACACGTAAATATTTCCGCCTTGGCGTCTGCGATCTCCTCTACATTTTCAAAAAACTCGCTATGGGCCAGCTCAACAGTGGTAACAATAGCCACGTCAGGGCGAACCAGTTTCACAAGCTCGGCCAGTTCACCCGAATGGTTCATTCCCATTTCAAAAATACCATATTCGGCATCATACGGCATCCGTGCCAGAGAGAGCGGAACCCCAACATCATTATTGTAACTTAATACACTGGCGTGCGTTTTCTTATGCCTAGAAAGAGCCGCCTTCAACGCTTCTTTAGTGCCTGTTTTGCCGACACTACCCGTTACCGCGATAATCGGGGCACTAACGCGGCTGCGTCCCGCTTTTCCAAGTGTGACAAGTGCCGCCATAACATCTTCAACAATAATCAATTTATCCGCTGGTATACCGTCGACACTTTTGCTAACCACCGCACCTGCGGCCCCACCATCCAATGCAGATTTCACATATCCATGACCATCAAAATTTGGACCCGAAAGAGCAAAGAATAAATCCCCTTTCTCAACGGTTCTACTATCAATGGAAACGCCATAGGAATTCCAGCGCGCGGCAATGTTAACGCCGAAAACTGTTTCCAATTCATGTGATGTCCATAGAGGTAGCAAACTCATTCCAATAGGTCTTTCTAATTTCCCGTTTTTCTATTTTCCGGCTCGCTTTGTTCCAGAGCCGCTATGGCCGAGCGCACAACCGATACATCATCAAAGTCAAACACATGATCACCAATAGTTTGTCCCTGCTCGTGCCCTTTACCCGCGACAAGCAGAATATCCCCCGCGTCAAGTTCGCGAACCGCATGTTCAATAGCAGCAGACCGTTCACCGGCATCATGACCAGTTGGACAGCCTTTTAAAATTTCATTTCGAATATCCATAGGATCTTCTGAGCGCGGATTATCGTCAGTGACATATACCCGATCTGCCAGTCCACATGCGATTTCGCCCATAACTTTGCGTTTGGTTTTGTCACGGTCCCCACCACAACCAAAGATAACGGAAAGTCGACCTTTAACATGTGGCTTAAGTGCCCGCAGCACCGTATCAAGAGCATCCGGTGTGTGTGCATAATCGACATAAATGCGCGCGCCGCTGGGATGACGTCCGGCCTGCTCCATACGGCCCCGCACAGGGCGAAGGTAGGAAAGAGCCTTAAATGCCTTATCCGCATTTCCACCACAACCAATAACAAGCCCAACCGCCATCAAGGCGTTGATGGCCTGGAAATGACCCACAAGAGGCAGCGAAATATCATAAATCTCACCTTCATAAGTCACGGTAATTTCCTGACCCGACGAAGAGGTGCGTTGATTCAGCAGTCTGATGTCACCATCATCGTGCCCAACGGTGATAATTTTATGGCCTTTGGCTTGGCAAATTTTTTGAACCTCACGAACGAGCGGGCTATCGACATTGAGTACCGCCGTTTTAGACGGTTTGAGAATTTCACTAAACAGGCGCTTTTTGGCGTTAAAATATTCAGCTTCTGTCTTGTGATAATCCAAGTGGTCATGCGTCAGATTGGTAAATGCTGCGGCGGAAATGTTAAGCCCGTCCAGCCTGCGTTGATCGAGCCCATGACTTGATGCTTCAAATACCACATGATTGACCCCCTGATCACAAAGGTCGCTAAGTGCCTTATGAATAACAACCGGATCGGGCGTAGTAAGTCCGGTGTATTTCTGGTAATCATCCGACTGGATGCCCAGCGTCCCAACAGACGCCGCTTTTATACCAAATTGTTTCCAGATTTGCTGAGTAAAAAATGCAACCGATGTTTTGCCATTTGTACCTGTAACAGCGGCAATATTTTCCGGCTGCGCGCTGAAAAACCTCGATACAATATGAGGGAAAATTCGACCAGGATATTCGTCAAGTATCCAAACAACATCGTCATTATCTATCTTGACTTCTGGTATGGCCAAAATTGCCGCAGCACCCGCAGCAATAGCATCATCGATAAAGTCGACACCATTAAATACCAGACCGGGAAGCGCCACAAACATATAGCCGGGTTCTACCTTTCGGCTATCCGCGGTGATGCCGCAAATTTCAACATCTGCTCCATCATAATCACTATCTAGTAATTCTCTGAGTTTCATTCTCTCGTTCCGGACACCAACATTAAATCTTCAAATTCAATTTCATCAGTTTGCGTCGGCGCTATCCCCATTAAGGGTCCAACGCGACGAATTATATTTCCAACCATTGGCGCCGCCGTCATCCCAGCCGAGATTAGGTTGAATGTTTCTTTGATACCCTTCGGCTCATCCAGCATTGCAAAGATCAGGTATTTTGGATCATCAATAGGAAAAACGGAGATGAACGACGAAATCACAGCCTTCTTGCTATATCCTTTTCGGTTCTCAAACGCCTTATTAGCGGTTCCTGTTTTACCGCCTATTAAATAGCCATCCACTTTCGCATTCTTTCCAGTTCCATATTCCACAACAAGATGAAGCAAATTTCTCATTATCTCGCTGTTATTGGGTGAAATAACCTGAGTGAAAGCAACATCATCCACTCCGCCTGATAAAGACAGGGTAACACCCCCGATTTGCGTATCATCTTTCCTTAGCAAGGTGGCAGGATTAAGGCGTCCGCCATTTACCATAGCAGCGACGCCACTAGCCAAATGCAATGGTGTTACAGCGATCCCGTGACCGTAAGCAGTCGTTGCAAGTTCAGTTGGTCCCCATTGACTGGGAAGTTGCGGCTTGGTTTTTTCATAAACCTCGATGTCGGTTTCTTTGAATAGTCCTAATTTTTCGAAAAATTCTTGTTGTCGCTCAACACCAATATCCTGCGCCAATTTAAGAGTACCAATATTGGATGAATAGACGAATATTTCCGGCACATTTAACCAGCGTTTTTTAGGATGGTCATCGTGAATAGTGAAACCGCCAATCCTCACTGGGTCAGTCGCATCATAACCGTCGGATAAATCAATCACGTTATTTTCAAGACCAGAAGCAATCGTAAATGTTTTAAACCCTGAGCCCAGTTCATAAGTACCTTGCAATACCTTGTTAAGCTCAAACTTTGAAAGTGGGCCTTTTCCGTCGTTCGGATCAAAATCAGGCAACGAAGAAAGTGCTAGAACTTCACCACTTCTAACATCAAGAATAATTCCGGCCGCTCCAAGCGCCGAAAATTTTTCCTTATATACAGAAAGCTCCTGATTGAGAATGTGCTGAAGCTTTATATCAAGGGAAAGAACTAGAGGTTCTTCCGATTTTGTCGGAT
>CAXBLS010000171.1:0-6511 GCA_963976585.1 uncultured Kordiimonadaceae bacterium | reverse complement strand
TGAATGAGACGCACATCAGTGATCCTCATCGCTTTATCGACGGCTTTACACATGTCATAAATAGCCAGTCCCGCAACTGACACGGCTGCGAGTGCTTCCATTTCAATACCAGTGCGACCATAGAGGCTCGCGGTCGCGGTAATATCAACGCAGTTTTCGAACGTATTGCTTTCAAGATCAACCTGAACATTCTGAATAGGTAGCGGATGGCACAAGGGGATTAGATCAGCAGTTTTTTTGGCTGCCATAATGCCGGCTATGCGGGCAACTGTATAAACATCACCTTTTTTAACACCGCCCGCTTCAACCAGGGCGAGGGTTTCAGCTGCCATGTAAATTCGACCTTTAGCAACGGCTATGCGTTTGGTTTCTGCTTTTTCCGATACATCGACCATGCTGGCACGACCTTCGGCGTCTAAATGGGTTAAATCTGACATAATTCATTCCTAAGCGGTTCTGAGGACCGCTAATTTGATCTTAATCATTAAATAGCAGTTTTTTAGTCGCAAGTTCCACATCATCCTGCCGCATCAACGCTTCACCGATCAAAAATGCGTTAATTCCGCAAGTTTCCTTGACCATCATAAGATCATCATGGGTAAAAAGTCCACTCTCACTGACCAATGTGCGTGTCGGATCCGCAAGACGCGCAAGGGTAATTGTCGTATCAAGCGATACTTCAAATGTATTAAGGTTTCGATTGTTAATGCCGAGAAGTTGTGATTGCAAATTATGTGCCCTTTCCAATTCCTTAGCATCATGAACTTCAACCAATACATCAAGATCGTAATCTCGTGCCACAGCCTCCAGTTCTGCGGCTAAACCATCATCGATCATCGCCATAATAATAAGGATACAATCGGCACCGAGTGCTCTTGCTTCAACAATTTGATAAGGATCAACCATAAAATCCTTACGTAAGACAGGAAGGGAGGTTGCAGCACGTGCTGCTACCAGAAAGTCGTCTGAACCCATAAAATAAGGTTGATCGGTTAGAACACTTAAGCAGCTGGAACCGCCATCCTCATAGGCTTTGGCGAGTGCCGGTGGGTCAAAGTCCTCTCTGATCAGACCCTTGCTGGGGCTCGCTTTCTTTATTTCCGTAATAAGGCCAAATTTGCCTTCTCGCTCTGCATTGAGAAGGCTATTTCTAAATCCACGAACCGGTGAGGCGGCTTTTGCTGCCGCTTCTAACTCGTTGAGTGGTTTTTCAGCTTTACATTTCTCCACATGTTCGCGGGTTGTCGCCGCAATTTTTACGAGGATATCACTCATCTTCTTTGTCTTCCGGCGGTTTCTGATTAGAAAGTTCAATCCATTTTTCAAGGGTTTCGCTGGCTTCTCCGCTATCTATCGCCTCAGCTGCGATGTGTACACCCTCTTTCAAATCTGCCGCTTTACCGCTTACTACAAGTGCTGCTGCGGTATTAAGAAGCACAATATCACGGTAGGCGTTTTTCTTACCTTTTAGGATGTCCCAGATGGCATTTGCGTTATATTCAGCGTCACCGCCCTCAATATCCTTAAGGCTAGCCCGCTCAAGTCCGGCATCTTCAGGTGAAACGGTAAATTCGGTGACCTTGCCGTCTTTGTATTCTGCCACATGGGTTTCGCCGGTGATTGTAAGCTCATCAAGTCCATCTGATCCTGTGACCACCCAAACGTGTTCACTGCCAAGTGTACCGAGTACTTCCGCCATAGGCCGGTTCCATTTCTGGTCGAAGACACCAATAACCTGATATTTTGTTTCCGCAGGGTTTGAGAGCGGGCCGATTAGATTAAATATGGTTCGTGTACCAAGGGATGCTCGGGCAGGGCCCACATGGCGCGCTGCGCTATGATGACGGGTTGCCATTAAAAAGCTGATACCCAACTCTTCAAGGCAGCGTTTGACAATAATCATGTCCGCATCAATATTTATGCCAAGCGTTTCAAGAACGTCGGCGCTGCCAGATTTACTGGATACTGCACGGTTCCCGTGTTTGGCAACCGGGACGCCGCATGCCGCCAATACAATTGCAGCGGCGGTTGAAATATTGTAGGTTCCAGCAGTATCGCCGCCAGTACCGCAGGTATCAACAGCACCTTCTGGTGCTTTTATTGTTAGGGCTTTGCTGCGCATGGCTTCCACGGCGCCAGTTATTTCCTCAAGTCGTTCGCCACGAACCCGAAGCGCCATCAAAAACGCACCAATCTGTGGGCCTGTTGCATCACCATTCATCATATAAAGAAACGCATCACGTGCAACTTCACGGCTTAGAATTTCACCGTCAGCAAGATGGGCGATCAACTGTTTAATATCAACGGCCATTATGCTGCCTCACGGTTGAAATCACTTGCAATTTCGATGAAGTTTCGAAGAATGTCGTGTCCGTGTTCAGAAGCGATACTTTCCGGGTGGAACTGAACACCATGGACCGGATTATTTTTATGGCTTAATCCCATAATAATGCCGTCCTCGGTTTCTGATGTAATCTCCAGACAATCTGGAAGGCTTGCCCGTTCAACAATCAGCGAATGATAACGCGTTGCATCGAATGGGCTTTTAAAGCCGTTAAAGATGGTCTTATTCTCGTGATTAATCGCGCTCACTTTCCCATGCATTAAATACGGGGCGCGGATCACGGTGCCACCGTAAACCTGTCCAATGGATTGATGGCCAAGACAAACGCCAAGAATGGGAATTGTTTCGCCAAGTTTTTCGATTATTTCCATACAAATGCCTGCATCATCGGGCGTACACGGCCCCGGGGAAAGAATTATTCCGTCTGGATTTTTGGCTTTCAACTCGTCTACAGAGATTTCATCATTGCGATAAACCTCAACCTCAGCCCCGATTTCACCAAGGTAGTGGTATAGATTATAAGTAAAACTGTCATAATTATCGATCAGTATAAACATTCAAAATCGTGCCTTTATAAAAAAAATACCACTTCTTTTACAAAAGATGCTGCAAAAGGTACAACAATAATTTAAGGTCTTTTGCAGGGAAAAGTATTTTTCGTCAATATATTGATGGAAATCCTCCAATTTATATAATGAAAAACAAAAATTATAAACAGGGAGTGACGTAGTTAATGTTTAAATTCTGGTTTGAAATGAAACTGTGGAAGCGAATTGTACTTGCGCTAATTTTAGGTGTGATTGTCGGTTCTATACTGGGTGACGCAGCTTTAAATATAAAATGGATCGGTGATCTGTTTATCAAGTTAATCCGCATGATCGTTGTGCCACTTATTTTTGTAACACTTGTTTCGGGTGTTGTCTCCATGGGCAGTCCCAAGAAATTGGGTTCAATCGGTCTTAAAACACTCACTCTCTACTTAGGTACAACGGCTGTTGCTATTTTTATTGGCCTGACCCTTGCTGCAACTTTCCAACCTGGCGAAGGTGTTGCAATTACAACGGGTGAGGCAACAACCCTTTCACAACCAATTCCACTTGGTGAGCGCCTGATGAATATCATTCCTGCCAATCCCGTGGCGGCCTTAGCCGATGGGGATATTTTAGCGGTTATTTTCTTCGCTCTCATGTTTGGTATAGGTATTATGATGGCTGGTGATAAGGCCAAACCTGTCGCAGCTCTTATGGATAGTGCTGCTGAAGTGGTTCTCAAAATCACCCACATTATTATGGAAGTTGCTCCATTTGGTGTGTTTGCTTTGATTGCGTCTGTTGCAGGTACTAGGGGGGCTGCTGCGCTTCTTGATGTGGTACCACTCGCGGCGACGATTATAGCTGGGTGTTTGTTACATGTGCTTCTTACTCACGGAAGTTTAATTCAAGTGGTTTTAAGGTTGCCCGCCACACGGTTTTTTAAAGACATCATTGACGCACAGTTGGTTGCATTTTCAACATCTTCAAGTAGTGCGACTATGCCCGTGACCATGGCAGTTGCTGAGGACAACCTTGGAATTAAGCCGCCCGTTGCTTCATCAGTGATCCCGCTTGGTGCGACCATTAACATGGATGGTACCGCCATTTATGTGGGAACAGTTGCCGTATTCACCGCTCAATCATTCGGTATTGACCTTAGTCTGGCACAATACGCATTGATCGCGCTCACGACGACGATCGCATCAATCGGTACCGCAGCTGTACCTTCGGCAAGCTTATTTCTTTTGGCCAGCGTATTGAGTGTTATTGGGGTATCAGCAGATCAGACAGCAATCGTTGTTGGCTTCCTGCTACCGTTTGATCGTCCACTTGATATGAT
Organism: uncultured Kordiimonadaceae bacterium; assembly: GCA_963976585.1. Taxonomy (GTDB): domain Bacteria; phylum Pseudomonadota; class Alphaproteobacteria; order Sphingomonadales; family Emcibacteraceae; genus Pseudemcibacter. The sequence goes on along the minus strand of CAXBLS010000171.1, from coordinate 2,295 downwards.
CCGTACGACGGTTAATGTAACTGGCGACTTGGCTGTAAGTACAGCGGTCGCAAAATGGGAAGGTGAGATTGATCTCGACGAATTTAGAAGAGATCCAAACATCTAATGATAATATAGGATCTGGTTCTTGTAACACCGGACCCAATTTAATTTACGGAGGAAATTAATGTCAAAGCGTCATACGATGCTTTTGCTATATTCTATTGTTTTCGCCGTAATACTGGGTGCTGCGACCGGTTGGTATATGGGTGAAGATGCCCTGATGTTTTCCTGGATGGGAACCCTTTTTCTAAATGCCCTTAAGATGGTTGTGGTGCCGCTAATTGTTGCGGCGATAATTTCTGGCGTCGCATCTCTTGGTGATGTGCGTAAGCTTGGCCGTCCAGGCGGTATTACTTTTCTTTACTTTATTACCACGACAATAATGGCCGCCGGGATTGGCATGTTGTTGGCAGAGCTCTTCGTTCCGGGTGGTGATTTTCACCTTATACCAAGCACGGTAGTCGCTGCTGAGGAGATTGCCTCAACCGGTCTCAGTGACGTTTTTCTAGGTCTCATATCTCCCAACATAGTTGCCTCAGCCGCAAATTTGGAAGTGTTGCCGATCATTGTGTTTTCAATTCTCTTTGGCGCCGCACTGACGGTTGTCGGCAAACGAGGCCGCGCTGTCTGCGATTTTTTTGAGAGCCTGAATGCCGTGATGATGGTGATCGTTGGCTGGATCATGTATTTTTCTCCATTTGGTGTTTTTGCGCTTGTCGCCACACCGATAGCAGAAGCCGGAGGCGGCGCTGCTGTTTTAGATACCTTCGCTGCCGTTGGTGCTTATTTGACCACTGTCTTAAGTGGTCTGGTAATACATTCAATTATCCTTTTTGCTGTACTATTGTTTGTTGCGGGACGGGGCAGCAAATATCTACGCGATGTTTTGCCGGCACTGCTCACAGCGCTTAGTACCTCAAGTTCATCGGCAACCGTTCCACTTTCAATGGAATGTGCAACCGAACATGGTCTTTCAAAAAATCCGGTACGGCTGGTGATCCCGCTTGGCAGCACGGTTAATATGAACGGAACCGCTGTTTACCAGGGTGTAGCGACTATTTTTCTTGCGCAGGTTTACGGTGTTGATATGGCTTTTTCTGATTATGTTCTGGTGGCTCTCACTGCCGCCATGGCGTCGATCGGCTCTGCGGGTATACCGCAGGGTGGTCATATTATGACATTGATGCTTTTTTCCATCGTCGGCATCCCTGCGGAAGGCTTTGGCTTAATTCTTGGTGTTGACTGGTTTTTAGATAGGGCAAGAACCACGCTAAATGTCTGGGGTGACCTTGTTGGTGCCGCAATACTTGACCGATTTATGAAACATTAGCAACATATCTGTATATAACTCTTAAAACTTCGCACTTTTTATACTAAGCTGAGAACAATTCAAAAACGAATAGGGGGCTTTTATGCCAAAAATAATAAAATCACTCGTCATCTTTTGTTTCTTAACTTCCGGTACAGCAATTTCGTTTGCATCTGACGGCGACTATGACCTTAAAGCTAACTATACGAAACAGGAATATTACGTCACTATGCGTGATGGCGTGCGCCTTTTTACGTCCATTTATACGCCAAAAGATAAAAGTAAGACTTATCCTATTTTGATGAAAAGAACCCCTTATTCGTTGCGTCCGTACGGCGTTAATAACTATCCAAATTACCTCGGGCCCAACGGCGGCGACAATCGCTTTGCAAAAGACGGCTATATCTTCGTTTATCAGGACGTCCGCGGGAAAAACATGTCAGAAGGCGATCACCGGGTGATGACACCGCACAATGATAATAAAACTGGTACTGAAAATGATGAAAGTTCAGACACCTACGATACTGTTGAGTGGCTACTTGAAAATGTAGAAGGTCACAATGGTAAAGTTGGTATTTTTGGTATCAGCTACCCCGGTTTTTATTCGGCAGCCAGTATCATTGATACACACCCGGCTATAAAAGCCGCATCACCACAAGCTCCCATGGGAGATATATTTATCGGTGATGATTTTCACCATAATGGCGCATTCTTTATGCTCGATGCATTCCGGTTTTTCCGTGGTTTTGATTCTGGTCCAAAAAACCCAACCAAAGTCGGAAGACGCGATAGCTTTCAGTTTCCTTATGAAGACAGTTACAGGTTCTTTCTTGAACTTGGTGCGCTTTCAAACGTCAATGATAAAATTTTCCACGGTCAGAGCTCGTTTTGGAATGATTTGATGAACCATCCAGACTATGATGAATATTGGCAAAGCCGTGCAA
>CAXBLS010000170.1:0-6650 GCA_963976585.1 uncultured Kordiimonadaceae bacterium | reverse complement strand
AAGCCTGTTAATGATCTTTATGGTCATGCTTCTGGTGACAAGCTCCTGAAGGTTGTCGCTGAACGCCTTCTGTACTGTGCTCGTGAAGTTGATACGGTGGCGCGGCTTGGCGGTGATGAATTTGCCATAGTATTCACCAATATCGAGGAAGATAATAATATTATCCACATCGCTGACCGAATTATAAACAGTATTCAACAGCCAACTGAAATTGATGGAAACGTCCTTCAAATTGGCACCAGCATTGGTATCAGCTTTTTTCCCGATGACGCGGATACGCCAGTTGAACTCATCCGCATGGCTGATGTGGCGCTTTATCAGGCAAAGGACGATGGTCGCCGCGTTTTCAGACTTTACGATCAGCAAATGGATGCCGACACAAAAGCTCAGAAACAAATTGAAATAGACCTAAACAAAGCGCTGGAAAATGACGAACTTCTTCTTCATTACCAACCGCAATTTGACGCCAAGACTAAGCACATGATTGGCGCAGAAGCGCTTATACGCTGGGCGCATCCGACCAAAGGTATGATTTCTCCTTACAACTTTATTCCGGTTGCAGAATTGTGCGGCTTGATGATTCCCATCGGACAATGGGTACTCAACACCGCGTGTATAGCCGCTAAAAATTGGCAGGATCAGGGCCTGGCCAAAATACGGACAAGTGTCAATATTTCAGCTCGCCAATTCCACGCCGATAATTTTGTCGAAACTATTAAAGAAGCAATCAGTTATTCAGGCCTTGATCCTAACTGGTTAGAGCTGGAAATTACCGAAGGTATGGTTATTAAAAACACAGACAGCGTTGCGACCAAACTTGAACAGCTAAAATCACTTGGCGTTTATTTGTCAATCGATGATTTTGGTACGGGTTATTCCTCCCTAGCCTATCTGAAACGTTTCCCTGTTGACCAACTTAAAATTGATCAATCGTTTATTCGCAACATTCATGAAGATCCTGATGACGCCGCCATTACAGACGCGGTGATCAGGCTTGGCCATAGTCTTGGTTTAAAAGTTGTTGGTGAGGGTGTAGAAACAGAAGAACATGTCAAAATCCTTACTGAAAAAGGCTGTGACATCTTTCAAGGCTATCACTTCTGTCGTCCTATAGCACATGATGAATTTGTTGAATTTCAAAAAGATATGGCAAAAAAGGATTAATTCCACATCCTTTTAGTTATCATTTTCCTTGTCATCCGGATAAATACCTGCGTTTAGATTTTTAACATATAACCATTCGTATAATGTCTCCCATTCGCCTTTGGTCGGTCCATCTGCTTTTCGTCGTTTGTGGGTATTAAGTAACGTGCCATCATCCTGACGCTGCCAACTAAGCATATATTCAAATCCACCGATATTTTCTTCGCTACGCAGCACAAACCTGTCTTTTTCAGGGCCACCTTTAAGAACCTGTACGCCCGCTTGATTATCGACCCAGAACTGCACCCAATATGTGCCGTTAAATGCCGTCAGGCTTCTTCCATTCATGCGAAACGGGACATATTTGGACGAAAAATGATCATCAAGAGAAATCCAGCTTTGCTGAATTGCGCACCCTTTTAAGATACGCCCTATTTTATCGTAACCAGCCAATTTACCGGTTGATTTGTAAAACACCTGCCAATCGCCAACCGTAAAATCCAACTCGCGATAAAATGGCACCGCGCACGGAACCACCAGATCACCAATACCCTGTGCTTTGGTTGACTGGTTGATCAACGGTGTGCTCACCAAACAAAAAAGAAAAAGGAATACTTTTTTCATATTTTAGGTCTCTCCAGTTCCTGTTGCACAGACATATTTTTAAAATAATGTCCAATATATCGACAAGATTATGATAAGTCTTAATTAAATTCAAAATCCAATTTTAAAACAGTAATAAAATGAATAAACCCTGGTTCAGTAAACCAACCAAACTTAGATCTGGCGCCCATATCGCGATTATTGGAGGCGGTATCAGCGGGGTCATGCTTATGCTTCATTTACAAAATGTCGATTACAATGTGACATTGATTGAAAAGGAAAATCAAATTCTTTCCGGCGCCTCGGGGAATCCTGCTGCAATACTTGATCCTTATTTAAGCGTAAGCGAAACAATTGAAAAAACCTTTTATTTAAAAGCCTATTTTTATGCCCTCAAATTTTACGAAGAATTGGGCGGTGGTATTCTTGAGTGCTGCGATCTTATCAAAATGAGCAACTCTGAAGACCAAATAAAACGCTTCGAAAAACTGACGCAGACTTATGAGGGTGATCTTTTAACCCTTTCATCCGAAGGGCTGATGTGTTCTCCCAGTGGTTATATCACCCCAAATAAAATAAGAAAGATTATGGAGGGGAGTGATGCCGTCGTAAACGAAACATCCATATCAAGGCTTGAACAACTTGACGATAAAAGCTGGTCTTTGTATGACACCAACGGTCATTTGATTCTGGAAGCTGACGCGGTCATCATTTCAAACTCTTATCTCGCTACAAAGTTCGAGCAGACCAGACATGCAGAACTTGACCATATTGCGGGTCAAATTTCACTCCTCTCTCCCCAATTTAGAGAAAATAATATCTTATGTTCAGAAGGTTACGTCACACCAATTGTTTCTACAGAATTTGGGGATGCAAATATCTGTGGCGCCACCTTCGAGAAAGATGGTACACTTGAGATCACCGACGAGGCACACAAAGAGAACCTGTCAAAAGCCCCTTTCGCGTTTAAAAATACTCACTTAATTGGTGGAAGGCGTGGCATCCGCGCCATGTCCAATGATCATTTACCACTATGCGGGCCAGTGCCAAATTTTGTAAAATATCAAAAAGAATATAGCGGTCTTCACCATGGTCCGCGGCACAAAAACTTTCCCGAACCGTCCTATCATCCAAACCTTTTTATCAATGTCGGCCTTGGCGCGAGAGGGTTTCTCTCCGCCCCTATTTTGGCAAAACATCTCACTGCACTCATCGGTGGCACACAAAGCCCTTTGAAAGATAAGATTAGCAATGCCCTCCATCCAGGACGATTTATCATTCGCGCACTATCAAAAAAATAGACTTTTCGCTGGTGACTAACTAAGATTCAACAAAGCAATAATCTGATTGAGTGACTAAATGACAGAAAACAAAATCTACCCCGTAAATGAAGCAACTTCAAATCACGCATTGATCGACAACCAAAAATACCAGGAGATGTATGAGTATTCCATTTCGGATCCGGAAGGGTTTTGGAATGATATGGGAAAACGCATTGATTGGATAAAGCCATACACGATTGTAAAAAACGTTTCTTTTGCCAAGGATGATCTGCATATCAAATGGTATGAGGACGGTACCTTAAATGCCTGTGTAAATTGCGTTGACCGACACCTTGCAAGCCGTGGTGATCAAACCGCCATCATTTTTGAAGGTGATGATCCAGGCGTTTCCCGTCACATAACATACCGTGAGTTGCACGAAGAAGTGTGTCGTTTCGCCAATGTACTGAAATCACGCGGTGCTAAAAAAGGCGATCGCATCACCCTTTATATGCCAATGATTCCTGAAGCGGTTTACGCGATGCTTGCGTGTGTACGCATCGGCGCTATCCACTCTATAGTATTTGGCGGCTTTTCGCCCGATGCGCTGGCGGGTCGGCTTATTGATTGCGATAGCCATATCGTCATCACCGCCGACGAAGGAATGCGTGGCGGCAAAACCATACCGCTCAAAAACAATGTTGATAAGGCACTCGAAAAACCTGATACGATTGTTTCAACCGTCATTGTCGTCAAGGCGACAGGCGGTGAAGTCGGCTTTACGGACGGACGCGATCTCTGGTACCGAGATGCCGCTGAAAAAGTATCCACAGATTGTCCCGCCGAAGAAATGAACGCCGAAGATCCCATGTTTATCCTTTATACATCCGGCTCCACCGGAAAACCAAAGGGTGTCATGCATACAACTGGGGGCTATATGGTCTTTGCAAGCCTCACTCACCAATATGTGTTTGACTATCACGACGGCGATATATACTGGTGCACCGCCGACGTGGGTTGGGTAACTGGGCATAGCTATATAGTCTACGGCCCCCTAGCAAACGGCGCTACAACACTTATTTTTGAAGGCGTGCCAAACTACCCAGATGCCTCAAGATTTTGGCAAATATGCGATAAACACAAGGTTAATATATTCTACACCGCGCCAACAGCGGTTCGCGCACTTATGAGTGCTGGCGACGAATTTGTTAAAAAAACTGACCGCACCTCGCTTAGGATACTCGGCAGCGTTGGTGAGCCGATCAATCCCGAGGCATGGAACTGGTATTATGAGGTGGTGGGCGATAGCCGCTGTCCAATCGTCGACACATGGTGGCAAACGGAGACAGGTGGCATCATGATTACGCCACTCCCTGGCGCAACCGATTTAAAACCCGGTTCAGCAACCCGGCCGTTTTTTGGTGTCATACCAGAGCTTGTGGATGGTGATGGCAAGGTACTTGAAGGTGCCTCATCTGGAAACCTTTGTATTGCCGATAGCTGGCCTGGACAAATGAGAACGGTTTATGGTGATCATGAACGTTTTGTACAAACTTATTTTTCCACATACGCTGGCAAGTATTTCGCCGGGGATGGGTGTCGCCGTGATGAAGATGGTTATTACTGGATCACTGGCCGCGTTGACGATGTGATCAACGTTTCCGGCCACCGCATGGGTACGGCTGAGGTCGAAAGCGCCCTTGTCGCCCATGAAGATGTCGCAGAAGCCGCTGTTGTCGGCTACCCTCATGACATCAAGGGTCAGGGCATCTATGCCTATGTCACACTTATGTCGCACCATAATCCAAGCGAAGAACTTCGTAAAAAGTTGGTTGGCTGGGTGCGCAAAGAAATTGGACCGATCGCGACCCCAGACCATATTCAGTTTGCGCCTGGTCTGCCGAAAACCAGATCCGGGAAAATCATGAGGCGGATTTTAAGAAAAATTGCTGAGAATGATTATTCGAACCTCGGCGATACATCAACTCTTGCGGATCCCGGTGTTGTTGAGGATCTGATACGCAACAGAATGAAATGATCTAAGGTGTTTCTGCTTCCATTTCCTGCGCAGTTCTGAGTGCCTTGGAAGCTTTCCGGCTTTCGCCAAGAACCGCATGAATCTCGCTTTTTAATTTATAAAAGCGCGCTTCTTCTTCCTTCTTTTTAATAGCGTAGTTTATGTGTTTCAACGCCTCTTCATATTCTCTCTCATCCACCGCTTTTTTAGCTTTGACATAGCGAAAATAAGGATTGTTATTTTGATAGGATGTTACCAGACTGTTATAATATTCTGACCGTTCAGTATCACCTAATTCATCATACATAAATGCCAGGTTATTAAGTGTCGCGCTGTTTCGATTATCATATTCAAGTGCTGTGAAATATGCTTTTTCGGCATATTCAGGATTTCCTGTGCGCCTGTAAAGAACGCCGAGATTGGCCCAAAGCGACGGTATGTCCTTTTTTGTTTTTATGGCTCTTACGAAATATTTGAACGCCTCTTCATTTTTCTGTTTCAAAAACAGCTCGACTGCGACATTGCCATAGTAGAGAGCCTGAATATGGTCACTATCGAGAATGGTATAATTCAAATTTCGTTCAGGCTCGACCTGATCAATGTCAACAATAAGTGCATTGCCACCAACCATGTTCACTCGCACATTAACGTGACCATTCTCTACATAAATTTCGTCATTCGCATAGTCCCATTGCGGCAGCACTTCCACTTCCTGAAAATTGACATTGAGCCCCACTTCTTTAGCAAGTGCTGAATATAAAAAACTGAATGCCAGGCAGTTTCCGACTTTATTCTCAAATGTCTGACTGGCCGTGTAAGTTGCCCTTGGATCGTAGGTGAGACCAAATTTATCTTTCTCGAAAAGTGATCGTAAAATTTCCCGGGCTTTGCTCCCATACCCGTTAAGTCCGCGAATATGTTCATCGAGGAATTGGTTCATTTCGGGGGTAATTGCCAGAATATCCGCCTCCGGCAGATCAGCGTCTTCAATGGGCAACCCAAGGAACGCCACGCCATCAATCAGCTGACTTTGTGATATACTGCTGTTGGTTGCGTATTGATCCGGCAGGCTTTTGCATGCGGCAAGGCCAGCTATAAACGCAGTAACGATCAAAGCTCTGAAAGCTTTTTCTAGCATAATCAATGTTTTCTCCCGATACGAAAAAAGGGGAATATCTGATTAAGATAATACCACAGAGCGGAATATTCGCCAATTCACGTTATCGTGAGAGAAGTTTGAGGGCATTTGTTCTTAAAATTTGCTCTTTGTCATCCGCGCAAAGCCGAGTGTCTCTAATCGCACGAAGACCAGTCTGCGCAGAGAAAATTGGCGTATCTGTTCCGACAACAATATTGTCAATTCCGTAAATTTCTGCGGCAAGTTCTATCGCTCGCGGCCCCAATGACGATGTATCCACATATAAATTTGACCGCCGGCTTGGTGGCATCTTGGCATTTGGAAAGCGCGCTTCAACGGTGTGATGCATGCGTTCAACCACCATGGGAAATGTACCGCCCAGATTGGCCATGTGAACGGTCATGTTCGGAAACTGATCGAGAAAATCTGTATATAGAAGCGTGATCATGGCCAGCGAGACGGAATGCTGAACTCCGAGTGCACCACG
>CAXBLS010000169.1:0-6738 GCA_963976585.1 uncultured Kordiimonadaceae bacterium | reverse complement strand
TAATAACATGGAGCTCGCCTTCGGGAGTGACAAGCGTACCGAGCATGATGCCGTGCTCCTTGCCTACTGGCCATGGAAAATTAGCGACCAAAAACTGACTTGTAACCAGAGAGCCATCATCAAGATAGAAAAATTGTTCCCAATATTCTGTATAGTTTTTGTCTTCCAGCATCATCGGTTTGCGATGATCAAAATCCTGGGCAAAAGTGCTTGAAACTGTGAACCAAAATGCTGCTAAAAAACTGACCAAAAATAAATTAAGACGCATCACTAACTTTCCTGTCACTCACCCGTGGTCAGACAACTTCCTTAAGACGCAGGGTGAATAGATTGTTGAGTAATTTTTGCTTCTGAACCAAAAATATCAACGCTAAATTCAATACAACCACTTCGAACCAGAAATAATATTGTGGCTCACCACTAATTGACGCTATAAATATGGCTAAAGTACGGTAATTTGCGCAAAGAAGTGACCAGCTATTTACAGCAGGTGCATATAATTCACGGTACAAAGCTCTGATCTCAGTTTCTTTTTCAGGAGCGAGGGAAAGTACTTCCCTGAGCGAATGCCGAAACGTACGGTCAACGCCACTGAAGGTATATTGCATTCTGATATAGCCAATGTGCAGTTGGTTGGCGAATTGTCCCATGGATGTTTTATCTTTGCCATCTTCTATCATTTGATTAATGCTCGGCAAATCGGCACTTTCCCTGCCTTTGCCCCAAAAATCATATTCGCTGCGCTGGAGTTCATAAGCACCGGATTGAACGGCATGGCAGAGCCCAGCGAAGATCGATAAATACCAGATTTCATTGCCGAAGATTGGACTTAACGCAAGGGATATTCCCACATAAACACTGATGAAGGTGACATAATCGCAAACACCGTCTATCACTTTACCAATTTCAGAAAAGTTTTGAGTTGCTCGCGCCAGTTGCCCGTCAGCACCATCAAAAATATGCCACATAAACATGAGTGCAAAGCCGAGAAATGCAAGTTGTGGCAGTTGATAATTATAATAGCATACACCCGCCATAAGGCCGCAAATCATACCAAGTGATGAAACCATATTAGGTGTGATCTTAAGCGTTATAAAATGCGGCACCAACCAACTGCTTATCGGATGAATGATATACGTGTTTGTAAATTCTTCTATCTCACCGGTGCGTTTTATTTCGTCGGTTGTTTGTTCCATGTTTTAACTGCTCTACGAGAGTAATTTATTGAGCCCGCTTTTCATATCATACTGCGGATCGTAACCAAGCTCACTTATTGCTTTTTCAATTGATGCCTTTGAATGCCGCACATCACCAGCACGAAAATCACAGTACACAATATCGGTAAATGAATTTTTTCGCAAATTTTCTTTAATAAGTTCAACAAGCTGTTTGAGGGAGGTTTGACCGCCAACGGCCACATTAAAGACTTCATTTTTTTGAAGTGTTTCGCATGTCGCTGCCAGAATATTGATCTGTACAACATTTTCGATATAACAAAAGTCCCGACTGGTTTCTCCGTCGCCATTTATATAGACCGTTTCGCCCGCATTTATTGCAGACACCCATTTCGGAATAACCGCTGCATAGGCGCCTTCTGGATCCTGGCGCGGGCCAAATACATTGAAATATCGAAGGCCGACCGACTTGAAATCATAGGTTCGGTAAAATACGTCAGCGTAAAGCTCGTTTACATATTTTGTCACAGCATAAGGGGAGAGTGGATTGCCTATTTTATCTTCAACCTTCGGAAGGTCCGGATGATCACCGTAGGTCGAGCTCGAAGCGGCATAGACAAAACTGGAAACGCTTTCTTCCTTTGCAGCCGTCAGTATGTTTAGAAAGCCGGTAATATTTGACGCATTCGTGTTGATCGGATCAGCAATGGACCGCGGCACGGAACCAAGCGCGGCCTGATGGAGAATATAGTCGACATTTTTCATGGCTTTGGCACAAGTGTCATAGTCGCAGATATCACCTTCAATGAAGGTAAATTGAGACCACTGCGTGTCAGTGACTAGTGCCTTCACCGCATCAAGATTATGTTGATGACCTGTGGAAAAATTATCAAGTCCAACAACGGTTTGTCCCAAACCAAGTAAGGTTTCAAGCAAATTTGAGCCGATAAAACCGGCGACACCAGTCACAAGCCATTTTTTGGGAGAATTTGATAGCTTTTCAGTTATTTCATTATATTTCATATAAAAACATCTTCTAAAATCTATTACTCTTCTTTGTAGTTAACTTGTCTATATATATCAAGTTTTCGTCTATTTTTTTGAGCTTAACGCTAGACCCGAAAATGCAATTCAGTATATAAGACAAATATGAAAAATAATCTTAAGTCTAAAATCACTGTCATTGGCTTTGTTGCATTTGTGGTCGTCATCTACACAGCGAGCTATTTTTACACCAAAAGTAATAACGAACGGTTACTAGCATCCCCGCGAATTGTTATGCTGATCGGGTCCGAAGCGGAAGAAAACAGTAAGTTTCTCAATCTGACCAACGACCAGCGCCGCGATGCCATCCGGCTGCTCCATTTTCAAAATAAAATATTCATGCTATCGCAAATTCAATATGATAACGGGATCACGAACATCGTGGATTTTTACGCAGATGAGGATATTGGCGAAACATATACTGTAGCCGACTGTATGGATTACAGCGAGAAATTGGACCGTGCCAGGATCAAGACCGAAAATGATGCCTTGAAAGCCACTTGGATATTTTCAGCGTGTGGGCTTATTCCATAAGACCAGCTTTTTTGAAACTTTTTAGATAATAGACCGTGTCTTCATCACGCTGAAACCATTTTTCACATTCAGATCTGACATTCTTACTAAAATCAGGATAAAGTCGCCGCACATTCTCGCATGATGATTTGGTGGATGTTGCGTCTCCCAATTCTGCGTAAACGATCGCCTGTAGCGCATGGGGCCAAAACCATTCTGGCGTTTCTATAGTGCTTACGTAACGTGCAGCTTTTTCATATTCTCCCTTCAGGAAATGACTGTGAAAAAGAGCGAATTGGCACCAGTTGGGGTGCTGTGGATTTAAGGCCATGGCTTTTTTGACCAGCGAAATCCCTTGATCCATTTCTCCCATCAGACATAAATATACACCGCTGTCGGCAAGTACAGCCGGGCTGTTGGGGGCAAGGCTGAGGCCCATTTTGATATTATTTTGGAACCTGTCCAACTCACCTTTGTGATAGTGAATAATCGTCATCGCGTACCAGGCGATTGAAAATTGAGAGCTTAAAGAAATCGACTTTTCCGCCAGTTCCTGTGCTCGGTCAAGGGCTGCTTTTGGATCATCTTTCTTATTGAAACTAAAGCGATATTCGTCGAGTGCGAGAAACGCAAGTCCAGCCCAGGCGTCGGCATAATGTGGATCAATTTCGATAGCCCGCTCAAGGCTTTCACGCGCTCTCAGATGCGAGCTCTGAGAAAGTTCAAAAAGATAGTCATGAAAAAGAAGCATGCTTTTATAAGCTTCCATGTATTCTGTACTGCTGCGCTTCATATCAATGGCACTGTTTCGCATGATAGTGCCATAAGCATCACCAATCGTGGCACTAACCTGGCTGGCGATTTCGTCCTGAACGGTGATTATATTCTCTGGACTTAAAACTCTGTCATATTTCTCTGTCCAGATAATAGCGCCGTTGGTGCCGTTGATGAGGGCAGCACTCACCCTGACATTATCACCAGCCTGACGAATGCTGCCCTCAAGAACATAATGGGTTTCAAGCTCACGCGATAGCTGGCGAACATCGACTGCTTTACCTTTGAAAAGCGATGTCACTTTGCGGCTGATCACAAAAAGGCTAGGGCTCATGCTGAGTTGATTAATTATTTCTTCGGTTATGCCATCGGCAAAAATGTCCAGATTTCCCTCATTGCCGATAAATTCAAATGGCATGACGGCAATGGCTGGACCAGTGGGGGGGGCAGCTGCAGCACTGAATATTGGGTCGCCGGATGCTTTTAACGAACCGTCGTTCTCGTCAAAGGTGGGCTCGTATTTTCCCTTGGGTAAGTTTATTATAATGGGATCATCTCTACCTTCGTCCATATAATAATGTTCAAGCAGGCGGCGTAGCCTTCCGGCTTCTACACGGACGATGGCGTCTGTCGATGGATCGAAACTCTCGTCCTTGTCGAACACTTCAAGACCAAGCGTATAGCCTTTAATAAGTGCAGCATTTCCTTTCAGCGTCTCTTCCACCACATAGGACAAAAAACGTTGAAGGCGCAACTTATTTTCCAAAAGGGCACTTGTCAGGATTTTGTCCAACTGTGCTTTTATATCTTGTTTTGATTTAGCTATGGTAAACTCGATCATCTGTTATTTTGGGACTGCTTATAACATACAGTTTATGTTAAAAATAAGAAGAATATTTTTGGGGAGGAAATCAGCGATGCTCATGAAGGGGGAACAGTGACTGGTCGAGAATGATTGTCACAAGACAAGCACCGCTGATAAACATTATACGGCGCTTGTCTCAAAACCCTGCATTTTAATTTTGAATAAGTTCTCGGGTGATGATCATGCGTTGAATATCCGATGTTCCTTCGTATATTTGACAGACGCGAACATCGCGGTAAATGCGTTCAACAGGAAAATCACTGAGATAGCCGTAACCACCCAATGTTTGGATGGCCGCCGAACAAATTTTTTCCGCAGCTTCCGAGGCAAATAATTTTGCCATTGCCGCTTCTTTAAGACAAGGCACACCCTGATCACGAAGCGACGCTGCATTCAGAACCATCAAGCGCGCGGCTTCAAGTTCAGTTTCCATATCGGCGAGACGAAAACCAACTGCCTGATGTTTGATGATGGGCTTTCCAAATGTAACCCGTTCGTTTGCATAATCAACGGCCACATCAAGCGCAGCTCTTGCCATGCCAACGCTTTGAGCGGCAATACCGATGCGGCCTGGCTCCAGATTTGAAAGCGCGAGTTTATAGCCGCCGCCAATCTCACCGAGGACCATGTCATCGCTTGCGAACATATCGTCAAAATTTAGAGCACACGTATCAGAAGCTCTCTGGCCAAGTTTGCTCTCTACATTGGCGACAGAGTAACCTTTTGTTTCGGTGGGCACCAGAAATGCCGTAATGCCGCGTTTGCCAGCCGCCGGATCGGTAACCGCAAAGATAAGGGCAACTTTGCCAATTTTTCCGTTGCTTATGAACATTTTTGCACCGTTGATAATCCAGCCGCCATCGGCCTTTACGGCCCGTGTGTTCAAATTTGAGGCGTCAGAACCGGCCCCGGGTTCGGTCAGGCAGAAGGCGCCAATAATTTCACCGCGGGCCAGTGGTTTTAAGAATTGTTCTTTTTGCTGCTCAGTGCCGGCGTTTAGGATACATGAAAGCGTTGGTGAATTGGTGACGCTCATAACTGTACTGACCGAACCATCACCGCGGGCAATTTCCATCAGCGCCAGCGCATATGAAACATAGTCGGTGCCCGCACCGCCCCATTCTTCAGGAATAGTCATTCCCATAAGCCCGAGGGCTCCCATTTGATGAAGGACGTCCATAGGCAGAGCAGCGTCCTTGTCCCACTGTGCTGAATTTGGTGCGAGTTCTTTATCAGCAAAGTCCCGCGCCATATCGCGGATCATTGTCTGTTCTTCTGTTAAAATCATATTACACCAATTCAACGGCGACAGCCGTTGCCTCTCCACCACCAATACAAAGACTGGCGATACCGCGTTTTTTGCCGTAGGTCTCAAGGGCAGCTATAAGCGTGATTATAATGCGTGATCCCGATGATCCGACCGGATGACCAAGGGCGCACGCGCCACCATGCACATTCACTTTATCATGGGAAATATTCAGATCCGTCATAGCGGCCATGGTGACTACGGCAAATGCTTCATTGATTTCATACAGATCAACATCATCATCCGACCAACCTGTTTTTTCGTATAGCTTCTTCATCGCACCAACAGGCGCGGTGGTAAACCAGCTCGGCTCCTGAGCGTGGGCACTATGACCGACGATTTTTGCGATCGGTTTTAAACCTCTTTTTTTCGCTTCAGAGGCACGCATCATAACCACTGCAGAGGCTCCATCTGAGATTGAGCTGGCATTTGCCGCGGTGACGGTACCGTCTTTGGCGAAGGCCGGTCTTAAGGTAGGTATTTTTTCCGGTTTGGCTTTGCCGGGTTGCTCGTCAGTATCTATTACGGTTTCACCTTTTCGGCTTTTCACCGTTACTGGGCTGATTTCTCGTTTGAAATGACCTTTTTCGATGGCGTCGTTAGCACGAGCGAGGGAGGAAATAGCGAATTCATCTTGTGCTTCACGGCTGAAGCCATATTTTTCAGCAGTTTTTTCCGCGAATACGCCCATCAACTTACCTTTGTCGTAGGCATCTTCAAGACCGTCAAGGAACATATGATCTTTGGCATCAACATGACCGATACGGGCTCCGGAGCGCATCTTAGGAAGGATATAGGGAGCATTGCTCATACTTTCCATTCCACCAGCAACAACGATATCTGACGCGCCCGCTGCAATAGCGTTATGAGCGAGTATCACTGTTTCCATTCCGCTGCCGCACATTTTATTTACGGTGGTGCACGATGTCGCGAGCGGAAGACCGGCTCCAATTGATGCTTGACGGGCTGGGGCCTGACCAATTCCAGCCGGAAGCACGCAGCCCATAAATGTTTCATCGACATCCTCGGGACTTATTTTTGCTTCCTCCACTGCGCCTTTA
>CAXBLS010000168.1:0-6802 GCA_963976585.1 uncultured Kordiimonadaceae bacterium | reverse complement strand
GTGGCAAGACCACGGGGAATCGCAAGTTCAGGTAGACGACCTTGGGACCCAGAAAATCCGTTCTTAAACGACGGGTAAACTCCCAAATAGAAAACCAGATTCACTTTAACGTCTCACTAGAATCAATTGTAAGCAATTGTTTTTCAATGGCCTATGAGTTAGGCTTTTTGTTGTTTCAAGGATATGAAGGTATATAGACCAACTATTAAATTCAGATATCAGATTGGGTCGGATTTTGGCAGCAGTCGGCCAAAACCGGGCAGTCATTTTTTTCAAAAAATCTCCAATAATCTATAATTCCATAAGTATGGAAGATATACGTTAACTATATAATAACTTGTTAGACGAAAAACTTACTGATGTATTTTTTTATGTATCGTGGCTAAGTTAAGAGAAACAGAGCAAGAAGAACGCTTTTACAAAGCAAAAGATTTAGCAGAATCTTTGGGTGGCAGTTTGTTGTCGAAATCTTACAAAGGCGTTGATGCAAAATATATATGGCTTTGTTCAAAGGGTCACGAATGGCAAGCTACATATTATTCGGTAGTACAAAGAGGCCAGTGGTGTGGTAGATGCCACGGAACACTACGTACGTCAGAAGAACAATTAAGTAAAGCCAAAAAGGTAGCTCAAGATCATGGCGGTATGTGCCTTTCTAGTGAGTACAAAAGTTCAACACAAAAATTAGAATGGCAGTGTCAATATGGGCATGTATGGGAAGCAAGCCTTTCTAATATATCTCGCGGTAAATGGTGTCCCTGGTGTGCTGGAAATAAAGTAGACACAGCAACACAACTCAAGAGAGCGCAGCAAACAGCAAAAAGACATAGTGGAGTATTGCTATCAAATACGTATGAGGGAAATAAGGCGCCAATGCGTTGGTGTTGTTCTGAAGGTCATGAATGGGAGGCTTCTTTTTCAACAGTCGTTGGGCGAAAAGCATGGTGTGGGCGATGTCGCGGCACACAACGGGAGGTAGAAGAACAACTATCAAAAGTTCGTTCAGTAGCAGAGAGCAAGAATGGTCAATGTATAAGCAAAACTTATTTAAATAATGCTGAACCAATGGAGTGGCAATGCGAACGAGGCCATAAATGGAAAGCTCCTTTCTATGTTGTGGTGCAAGCTGGAAGTTGGTGCCCCACTTGTTCAACTGGTCTGAAGGAAAGATTGGTTCGTCATACTCTGGAAAATCTATTTGGGATACCTTTTAAAAAGAGAAGACCGAACTGGCTAAGAAACCCGCGAACTGGTCGTTTGATGGAGCTAGATGGTCTTAATACGGAATTAAACCTCGCGTTTGAATACCAAGGGCCGCAGCATTATAAAATTGTGAAACCTTTTAAAATGGAACAAGAGCATCTAGATCAAGGCCAGTATCGTGACGAAATCAAGAAGGAGTTATGTCGAAAACATGGCATTGCCCTCTTAGAGGTGCCCTACACCGTAGAATCTCATAAGTTTCCGGAATGGATATATAAATCCATAGAAAAACAATTTCCCGAACAACGATTTGTTGAATTAATGAGGAATTGGCAAGAAATTCAATTGGTTGAATGGGTTGAGTCTGAGCATTACACGATTGATGATCTTCATTTGCATGCACAATCAAAGAATGGCTCCTGCCTGTCAGAATCATATTTAGGCAGCAGAGCTAAACATCACTGGCTATGTGCAGAAGGCCACAAATGGGCAGCAACATGGGACTCAATCAATAACCAGAATTCATGGTGCCCCAATTGCTGTGAAAATATTAAAGAAAACCCGCTAAATGAACTACAGGAACTAGCAAAAAAACGTGGTGGGGAATTTGTCTCGAATGAATTCCAGGGTATGCAAAAGAAGCATCGCTGGTGTTGTGCCAAAGGGCATGAATGGGATGCAAAACCCTCTCATATTAAATCGTCAAATAGCTGGTGCCCTATTTGCTCCGGGCGCATTATTCTTGAACCGTTACAGTCACTCCAAACAATCGCAGAACAGCGAGGCGGCAGATGTATATCTAAAGAATACATAAACAGCAAAACAAGACTTCTATGGCAATGCGTAGAAGGACATGAATGGCAGGCTGTCCCAAGTAGCATTAAGTCAGGCAGATGGTGTCCAGTTTGCGCTGTAAAAGCGCGTTCCGAAGCCCGTCGCAAAAAGTGTAAACATAGCAATGCTTAGCATAAAATCCTCTAACAATCACATGCACTCGGACAACAAAGAGCGCCGCTACTTTGTCGCTCAGCTTTTTGTTGCTGGTAATGTGAGGCGTTAAAAATGAATTCCGCACTATCTCATAGTCTGCTCTGGGTCGAGTCCTGTCTGTCATAACCGGCAGCAGTCGGCCAACTGCGGTCTGTCGCCAGTTCCCAGTGAACGGCTGCATAACCTTAAAAGCGGTCAGAGTAGGTATAGTGCTCAGAAAAGGTTCCCTTTATGAACACTCTATACAGATCGCTCCGCTCAGAAACCCACAGGGGCTCATTACCGCCCTTCTTGGCTACGCCAATTCTCCCGCTAGGATATATTGCTAGAACAATAATGTAGTTTTTGTTAAAAAATTAGTTACAAATTCTAAACACAGTATTAAGGGTATATGACCCATTCATGTCAAAATTTACGGTTTGATCATTTGAATAATTTTCTGACGCTCACATACACATTTAATAAAATCGGAAATACCCCATAACCACCTCTTTGTTCATATTTATAGCCGAACTGAAAAGAACAATAAGTGTATATTTTCTTCCCGCATTATCGTTATTTAAAACATTGATATACCTGGTTCTAAGGTCACAAGGTTTTTTTCAATAATGCGTTCGGCTTCAGGTAATATTTGTGGCCAACGATCCTTACAGGAAGATTTTGCAGTCAGCATTGTAAATAATGGTGTTTATTAAAACTCAGTTGGACAAAAAAGTACTATAAGGAATCGTAATATGTCATTTTCTTAGCGATATTTTTTCAGAAACTCTATTACGACCTCTTATTCCGCTACGCTGATGCCGGAGCCACCCATTTCTTTCGGAACGTCCTTCATCTTCGGCAGCCCGTCAATGATACGCAAAACCGTCTCTTGATAATTCACATGAACGCTAGCTTGATAAGGAAATTGCGGAATGGTCGCTGCATACACATCTGTGAGAGCCATACCGGGATGCTCGGCGAAAATATGACCGCCGCAGGTCTTACACCATTTCCGATAGCTATTTGGTGTCTTATTGTAAGTGCCAATGTTATCAGCGCCTCGGGTGACCTGTACGGCTTTGGGCGTCCATAAGGTAAAGGCATTGACAGGACCTGCCGACCACTGCCGACATGATTCGCAATGACAATAGCCCATCGCAACTGGTTCACCGATGACGGTGAATTGCACCGCGCCACAAAAACAGCTACCGTCGTAAGTTCTTTCATTAATCATAATGCATCTCCTTTATAATTTGAGCAGCGTAGGATTAGACCCAATTTCCGGCTTGGCTGTGAGCGACCACTCAGGCCGCTGAATCAAGTATCGTGAGATATATTGTGCGTTCGTTCGCGCACATTTCTTAACCATTCCTGCCTTAGTTGAATACGGCCCCATCTGTCTGTAAAATTTTAATTCTAATCATTATTTAACATTGTGCTATGCAAAGAAAGTAAAAAGATTTCGGTTTCGAAACGACTTTAGTATCCAAACTATAAATTCTGACACGAATGAGTCTGATACCCTTACTTAGCGCCCAAAACGTGATGCTGTAAGTTCCACATCTGCGTCAGCCCATGCCTTTTTAAAGCGTGCTTCAATAAACGCCGCTTCAGATGTTTTGTCTTGTGCTTTCAGTGCCAACAGCAGCCCGTAAAGTGCCCAACCATTATCACGGTTTTTTCGTAGGTTTTCCCAATAAATGGTTTCCGCTTCATCCGGACGTCCGGATTCTAATAAGATCGCGCCGAGAGCCAGGCGTGGCGGATAATGCCATTCCGCCGGCTCTGTATAGACCAAAGCATCCTCGAAGCGAACTGCACGCTCAAGATGCGCAATGGCGGTATTGAATTGCCCCTGCGCGGCGGCAATTTCACCCGCCAGCACTTCAGGCGCGATTTTCAGCACGGTACGTGGCGTATTTTTTGAGAACAATACCCCATCCAGTGACGGGTCAGTCATAATTTCCCTCAGGGTATTTAATTCCTGTTCAGCCGATTGTAGTTTACCCGTTGCGACAAACGCCAAACCACGTACGTAGTGCCAGCTGCCTTTTAGGAAGGCATTTGTTTCAGGTGGCGCAGGTTCGTCAAGAATTTCTTTCCAAAGACCAAATCGTGCAAACGTCCAATAAGGTACCATACGAAATACTGCGGTTAATGGGATCTCCTGTAGCATTTCATTGTCAACTTTACCGGCTAAATTTAACGCAGATTCAATGGCGACCTTACTTTGACCACTGGCCGTCGCGGCGAACCACAAAAAATGGATATTATGTGGATAGTACGCCATTGGGTATATTCCCTGCGCGTGATCATGGCTAATGTATTGTTCGTCAGCTTCAATTGCTAGCTGATTACTCTTCATCGCGTCTGCATAACGTCCAACCCGCTGATATATATGCGATGGCATATGCACCATATGTCCTGCATCAGGCATCAATGTGAGCAAGGTATCTGCCGCATTTTCAGCACGTTCCGGCGTTGCTGTTGGTTCAATGAGATGAATATACATGTGCAGAGCCCCAGGATGGGTTGGGTGTTGATGCATCACCGCTTCAGTTAGCGCCACAATTTCTGCAGTCCCTGCATACGGTCGACCGTCCGACATCCAGTAGCCCCAAGGACGGAGGTCCATCATCGACTCCACATAAAACATCGTAATATCGGGATCATCTGGGAAACGTTGATGAACCGATCGCATTGCATCCGCATACGCTTGGTCGTTTGCAATGCGTTCCTTGTTATTGCCCGAATAACGTTTTTCTAAAGCGTTAATTAGTGCTTGCTCCTTTGCTGAAGCTTGTGCCATGAGTGACTTGGCTTTTTTTATCAGGGCTAAGGCCTGCGGTTCCTCGTTAGGTTCCATCATCGCGTTGATGTTTGGACCCAGTACAAGTGCCTGACCCCAATACGCCATTGCCAGTGCTGGATCAAGCTCTGCCGCTTGCTGAAACGCCCGGCGGGCCTCGGCATGATTGAACGCGTAAGCAAGGTTTATCCCCTGATTAATATATAACTGGGCTTCTTTGTCTTGTGTACTGACTGTAAAAGTGTGTGGCCCCAGATCCATAAATCTTGGCGTATGCGGGCCGTCTGCCTCCAACAGATTCGCCCTATCCGTGTATTCGTTTTGCTCATCGGCCTGAGCAAATGAATACGGAATACCTGCGATCGTCAGTGCAAACCCTACTATTACGAGCTTAAGCATCATAAACTTCATCGATATCTCCTTATAAATATCTAATTTTAATCAAGTTTCCGCTGTCGTCGGATCAATAATGGATTTGACACGAGAAATACGATTAGCGGGAAATCCGCCTTGCGCGGCATGCGCCTTAACGGCCGCCTCATCAGGTGCGATATAAACACAATAGACTTTATCGTCCGTTACGAAACTTTCCAGCCACTGAACTCGCGGCCCCATATTATTCAATACGCCGCATGATTTCTGCGAGATTGACTGTAAGTCTTGTGTGGTCAAAGTACCTGCTTCTGGAATTTCACGTTCAATAATATATTTGGGCATTTTAAGTCTCCTAATGATATTTAATATACAGCTGGTTTGAATATACGACCAGTCGTATTAAAAAAAATAAAAAATTATCTGCTACGATGCAATAACGCGTCTCCTAATTATATTAATAATAATCACGGCCTAAAATAATCGCCAAGAAGATCTTGGCAGCACTGTTTAACCGGCTTGGATGATTTTTCTATTTTTGTTCGTAACAAAGCCCCCTGCCATGTATTTATTAGTAAATCAGCGAGGTCTCTGGCTGATTTATCTAATCTGATGGTGCCTTGTTGTTGGGCTTTCGCCAAGCCTGATTCCAACAGATCTCGGTAACGACTCACGGCGGATTGAAGCGATTTCTGACAAATATTGCTGGTATCACCAATCTCACCCATCAAATTACCCAACAGACAACCGCCATTAAATTGGTTTTTCTCAAGCGCCTCTATAAGCGCATTAAAGTAGCGCTGTATCGCCCCAAGTGCATCGGTGTTCGTAGATTGTAGATGACCAGCCAGCTGTGTAATAAATGGATCGATATAACGTTGAATTACTTCCGCGCAAAAATTCTCCTTGCTACCAAAATAATTATAAAAAGACCCTTTTGGCACATTCGCCGCATCAAGAATTTGTTGCAGCCCCGTACCATGATAACCTTGCTCCATTAGCAAAGTAACCCCTTGATCCAAAATACTTTTTTTATTTAAATCTTTTTTATTGATCTTACGCATTCAATAATAATACGACCGGTTGTCTTATATGTCAAGTGTTACAAAATGCGCCTAATACTCCATCTATAGCAATCAATAAGTTACATGTTCGGAAAAGGTGTAAAGAAATATGGTTCTCTAGGTTTAAGAAACTGGTTTACTTTTATCCAAAAGTTAATGAGCTTTACTGCGTCAACCGGAGAAATAACGCATGCGGTTGACATGGGTTAGTGCATTGTCATCAATTTCTTCATAGGTTGAGCAATAAATCGAGTTGACCCAACGGAATCAACTGTCCGCTCTCCGTAGGTATGTTGTCATTGTGAATATGGGAGCGAGTGGCTCCTTTGGGTCCAGGCTGTGTGAAAACTCAAAATCTGTTTTTATTGGCCAATCTTGCAAC
>CAXBLS010000167.1:0-6835 GCA_963976585.1 uncultured Kordiimonadaceae bacterium | reverse complement strand
AGGCATGATCGACCGTACGACCCTGACCTTTGTAGATAGTTCCAGCATACCCATGCCTGAAGCCCGTAAAAGCACTTGTGTCAATGGTTAGTAATTTATGGTCAGATCTTTTTTTAGAGAGACTTTCCTTTTGCGAATCTTCAAACGTAATGAAGGAACCATCAATACTCACAACCTTGCCCCCCTGGCCATTGATCAATCCTGCACGTTTATCCGTATCCGTCATAATAACTTGGTCGCCCACACTAAAATCAAAGCGACCATGCTTGGTCGCAAAACCATAATTTTCCTGCGCGACGACACCCAGTGTCTGAAGATGTTCTCGCATGGCCATGTTAAATTCTGAAACATCTTTGTTGCGATAAGCAAAGACAATACGCTTAGCGTAGCACTCAGCATCTCTGTCCAAGTCAAAATCATTTTTCCATTTCTCAATCAGGGCTTTTTTACTCGCTTCAGCATCATTACTTTTTACAACAAACCCTCTTTCATCGTAAGCCTTAATCGCAGTTTTAATATCACCAATAGCAAGGGCCTCGGTCGCCTGCTTGCTCCAATCTTCCAACTGCCGCCTGACAGTGGTTATTTCAGCAGCTCCGGCGAGTTTTGAGATATCACTGAACAGACCGCCCCGCTCAATGGCGGAAAGTTGCCCATCATCACCGACCAATATAACGCCAGCCCGGTGTTTATAGGCAGCCGCCAAAAATGCCTTCATGGTCAGACTATCAAGCATGGCCGCTTCATCGACAATTAGTCGCGTGCCTTCTTTTAACTTAATACGATCATGCTGATCCTGAAACAAAAACGAGTGAACGGTATAGGCTTGATCAAAACCATCTTCCCTGAGGGCTGAGGCCACCATGTTGGTTGGGGCCAGTCCGATAACGTCTTTACCACTGCGTACAAGCCCTTCTTTAATCGCCCTCAAGGCGTAACTTTTGCCTGTTCCAGCCTTACCACGAATAACCGTTAATCGCTTGCCAGAGAGACTAGCTTTCATGGCTGCCTGCTGTTCATCAGATAAACCATGGCTTCGTGCTATGCGCTCTTGCGTCGCCACTTTTAAAGGTGCATCTTTTTCTTTCGATAAGGTAAGCGACAGGCTTAAAGCCTCGGTTTCTTCGGCTCTGACGGTCCGGGTGGTAAATCGCTCATCAAGCTCGCCGTTTCTATCGATGGTGTAGAGAACTTCCGGCGAATAAATCACCGACTTAAATATCTCCGTAGCCGTTCCTTCATCAAAACCATGGCGGTCAATATAACGATTGAGTTCGTCCACTGAAAAGCTGGACTTTTGCAGCGTCAATTGCTCGAGAATACGTTCCGGATTTGTCATCAGTTCAGTCGCAAGTTTTCCTGCTTCATGATTACGATTTATCGCCAGCACATCCGCTTCAGTTCGCATGCGCTGCGGCCCTATATGCTCGGTGGGCACAAGACTGGTTTCATCAACGCGAATATCAAGACCGCTCTTCATAAAATAATCATTCTGATAGTCCCGCCAAACCTCGCCCCATTTATCCCCATCCATCACATAACCTTTGGCAAAAAGCCCATTCAGGTCACGCGCCTTTTCTGCCATGCCCTGAGCATTAATTCGCCGAGTCGTCACAAGCACATGAGCATGATAATTGACGCTCGCGTCTTGCAAAGTATCATCTTCATTTTTTAGCCCCTCATGAGGCCCGTGGATATCGATCTGCGCCCCAACACCATGCTTAACAAAATTATCCTGCACAAACCCCCGTGTCATCTCAAGGCGCATTTCGTCAGTAATTTCAGGGTTGTCGGGAAGGGCGAGAAGCAGCTCTTTGGCTTCCTGAGAGTTTATGCGTTTCTCCGCAAACTGGGCCTTATTCCACAAGGTTTCAAAGTCATGCATTTCTTCAGGAGCGCCGTCCGGCAAGAGTATTTCATGATGTTCAAGATCATGCCTATCAGTAAATGAATATTTCTCGCCCGTGCGTTCAGACCGCGCCGCGCCGCGGGCGTTATAGGTCGCACTCCTGACGGCACAGTGTCCCTTGGAACGTGTAAGTATTCTCATACGTGCAAATTGAATAGCCATAGTCAAAAACTTACACCAATAAAATATAAAAAGAAAGCCACAAACAGAGTTTGTATATTGCGTATAGGTACTTTCCTGCGGAGGCTTTTCCTTTGCCTCGGCCTTTGGCCTCGGCGCAGGACTGACTATTGCCGTTCGGCAATCCTCTTGAAGATGTGTTGCTGTGCAACACTGTTTTTTGTTTTTAAAAGAAACAAACTCTGGCTCTTGTTCTTAATCTGTAAAGGCTGATAAATCACCGCGACATAGCGGCTCACGACCTTGACAGACAAGGCTCAATCACACTACTGTAGGTATTATTTAGTTACAGAAAAACAATGTATTTTTTACAGCTAGTGGGGAAGAGTGAAAATGGATGAACTGGATAAATTACAACAACGCAAAGCTGCCCTTCAGAGAAAAGAACGAGCCCTTAAAGAAAAACAACGTAAAACGGAAAATGCCCGCAAGTATAAGCTCGGTGGCATGGTCGTTAAAGCAGGGCTGGACACTTTGAACGATGAAGAAATTATCGGCCTGCTGTTCAAGCAAAAAGATGCGCTTGCTAAAAATGACAGCATAAAACAAGAGTGGCACGACCGTTGTATTGAGGCTTCAAAAAAACCAGATAAGGTCGGCGTGATCGTTAAATTTACAGACAAGCCCGACACAGAAATCACCAAAAAACTGAAAGCGGAAAAACTTAGGTGGAACAGAATTTCCAAGCAATGGGAAGGGACATTTCCACCTGAGAAAGTGGACCATATTCGCACCATTGCAGGCACTAAAAATGTTTCGGAAATCGCGCTATGATTGAGCAGATTTCAAGCCACAGATCTATCAAATATTGGCCGCTGATTTTTGCCCCTTTATCCGTGTTAATTGGCCTGCTGATTTACCGCTCTTTTTTACATGGTTTTTTGTCACCTCAAGTCGGACAGGTTCTCTGGTTCACCGCCCATTATTCTGCCCC
This sequence comes from uncultured Kordiimonadaceae bacterium, assembly GCA_963976585.1. Taxonomy (GTDB): domain Bacteria; phylum Pseudomonadota; class Alphaproteobacteria; order Sphingomonadales; family Emcibacteraceae; genus Pseudemcibacter. The sequence continues at coordinate 3,812 of CAXBLS010000167.1, read as the reverse complement.
CGCTATGCTCGCCCTAATTGTCGAGCTCTTTAATCGTCGCATCACCATCATCCCTTACCGCACCCGTCAACTTTCCTGGCTGCTTGCTCTTATCATTATGACCATTCCAGTGTATGAACATCTTGTTCAGATCGGTGCCCTCAACTGGAACGCCACTCCGATTTTTGTGAGTGAAAACTTTCCAAGTTTTAATCACATTCTGCTTCTTCAGTTTTCTGTAATTTCTATAATCTCCGCTCTTTTTCTCATCGCTCTGGCCGCGCCAGTTCCGGATTCACGCAAAGCAAAAAGAAGCCCGCGCGGTGAACTTGGCAATGCAAAATTCATGACACTCAGACAAGCAAGATTACAGTTTGATAAAGGGGGTATCTGTCTTGGTGAAGCATACTCACCTGCCAAAGATAAAGACCTCATAGGCATTAAGTTTGATCCAGCTAAAAAACATACTTGGGGGTTTGGCGGTAAGAAACAATTACTAAGATCTGACGCTACTGACGCATCAGGTCACGGCCTCGTCTTTGTCGGATCAGGTGGTTTTAAGACCACCGGTTTTGCCGTTCCAACCGCCTTTGAATGGGACGGGCCGCTTATTTGTTTTGATCCCTCCACCGAGATCGGCCCGCTGGTTCATGCAGAGCGAAAAAGGAAAGGATACAAGGTTATCTCCCTCAATCCAACTTATGCTGAGAACAACAATTTCAATGCCCTCGAATGGGTGCTAAATTCCCCCCATGACATAGAGGAAAATATCGGCGTGGTTTCAAGCTGGATCATGGGACCGGCAAATCATCTTGGTGGCAGTGGAAAATATTTCTCAGACAGTGCTGAAAATCTCATCCGTTGCGTTCTTGCAGACATCCTCTTTGATGAACATATCAGCCCCCAAGAAAAAACGCTGGCCGAAATGCGCAAGACCATTGCCCAGTCAAGTGAGGGACTTCGTGAATACCTGGAAGCCGTAACCAAAACGTCAGAAAGCAATCTTGCCCGTTCACTCGCTTCAACCCTTTATGATCTGGCTCCGGAGCAATTTTCCGGTATCGCAGGAACGGCGCAAACAGCAACCGCTTTTCTTGATATTGCCAAGTTCGGGACACTAGTGTCTGGAAATCAATTCTCGCTGAGCGAACTGAGAGAAGGCAAAACCGACGTTTTTATTAACGTGCCACTGGAAAGCCTGCTGGCAACGCCCGCCATCGGCAAGATTATCATGGCGGCTTTCTTGAATTCTCTCATGCAGGCTGATGGTCATTATAAAAAGCGGACAATGGTGTTAGTGGACGAAGCCTATCAGCTCGGCAAAGGTTTTGGGCCAATTCTCAAAGCACGCGACGTTGGCCGTAAATACGGTGTTTCCCTTGCCCTGCTCTATCAGTCTGTCGGCCAGCTGGTTGATAATTACGGTGAAGAAGGTCGGCAGGCCTTTTTTGAAAGTGCGGCCTACCGCATCTATAGTGCCGTACAAGATAATCGCACAGCAAGCGATCTCTCGGATGAATGCGGCAGTTATACGGGTTATACCCGGAGCAGTTCATCTTCTACACGGTCTGGGTTATTTGGTTTCTTTGGGCCGGATAGTTACTCGTCGAGCAAGGCCATGACCAAAGTGCCGCTGATGACCGCAGACGAGATTAAACAAATGCGTCAGGATGAAGCTCTGATCTTCACGGTCGGCAATCCGCCGCTTAGATGTTCACGACCCCTTTATTTTAGAAGGACAGATATGATCAAGCGAACGGACAAAAACAGGTTTCATAAATAACACCCGTGCGGCTTTCTTTAGGGAAAACCGCACGGGTAAAATACTTCCTCAGAATAATTCAAATTGCGTCAGTAACCCATCCAAATAATTTAGATGTGCCAGATCATTATAAATATGATTATGTTTAAGGCTCATACTTGTATGAAGTTCATTTGAGCTGACACTTAAGGCATCGATACCACTTGATTTTCGCTCAAAGCGTAACTGGTTGGCAAGTAGGCGGTAACAACTGATATTACGCCACATACTAACCAAGATGTTATCTTTAATCTCACGCAAAGCCTTTGACCTCTCAGGTTCTGCTTTTTTATCAATCCGAACAATATCCTCGGCCATATAGCCCTGATAGCCACTAAGTTTGACAGTTGTTAAAATTTCCTTGGGTGTTAAGATTGTGCCTCCAAGTTTATAATACCAAGGATGGCCAGCGTTATAATCATTAAAAGTAAGTGTCATAACATGCCCCCTTACGCACAGCGATAAATGAGCTTTTGCCCATTTATGTAAGTTTCTGAATAATCAATTGCCAGATCACGGGCGATGGCGTCATAATCTATGTAATTCTGCAAGTGGCTCGGAATATCGCCAAAAAGGCCTTCCTCTACAAATTGCTCTGCAAGCTCTTTCATGCTGTCGCATTCATAAATATCAACGTCAAAATCATCTGGTCTTACGGCATCTGCATCAAAGTCATAACCACACTCACCAACGGCAATGATAAAGCGTTTCTTGTCGTGATCTTCCCACGTATCACAAGCATCAAAAAAGGCGGCAAAATTACACTGGTTCAGGCTCCATGCCTCAGCAAGCTCTGCATCCATACTCTCACCGTCAATAAAATCAAATTCAAACTCTTCCGGCCTCTCATCAAACCTGTTTCTAAGGGCTTTTGATTTCTCTGCATATTCTTCGGCTGTATCAAAGTAAAACCCCATCGCACTCAGATCGTACGGATTTGCATATAAAGTTGTCATTTTCTTATCTCCATCTTTCACATATAAAACCCCGGAAGGGGGCGGTGATAAGAAGCGAAAAAGGACAGACTGGATGGTGGCTCACACCTGAAAGGTCGTAACGAAGAGAAGAACTGCAAGGGTCTAGACCCTAGTTGTGAGAAAACAGACTTTCTGGCAAAAAAGAGCGTCAACCGCCCCCTCCGAGATTTAAAAAACCAGGTTTTAAAACAAACAAACTCTTAAATTGCGTTAGCCAAATAGACCGCCAGGCTAACACTGTTTCTACTTTGGGGGTGTTACGGGGTCTCCCCGTTAGAAAGGGGTCGCGAAAACAGCTTGCTGGTTAAGCGCAGGGGAAATACCTAGCCAGAAGACTTGATTTAGAACCCAAAAAAGTATCTAGCATGGCTAGCCAGATACAAATACAATGTAAAACATCGGATAAAACTTGCAAAATACCATAAAAATGGCTAATATACTTAAAATAGCTAACTTTTAAAGAATGGATGTCACATGGAACATGTCAGCTCAACGGATGCGCAAACCAGATTTGGTGATATGCTTTTGAAATCACAAAGAGAGCCAGTAAGTGTAACAAAGAATGGTAAGCCTGTTGCTGTTCTCATATCAGAACATGACTATCGGGAGCTTAAAATTCAGGCTTTACGCGCCGCTATCATTGAAGGTGAAGAAAGCGGTGATGCTGGTGAACTTGATATGGATAAAATTATCGCAGAAGCAAAAAAAGAAGCGGGACTAACTGAATAGTATGCTGAGTATCCGCATACAAAAAAAAGCAGAGGACGATCTCAAAGCGATCTGGCACTATACCTCCCGGAATTGGGGCGAAGTTCAGGCACAAAGCTATCTTTTCGACCTCAGGGATTTTTTCACAACAATTGCAGATAACTCTAAAATCGGCACTGATATCAGCCATATCCGTAAAGGATACAGAAAGATGACCTTCAAGAAACATTTGATCATCTACCGCGTCACGAAAAAACATATCAGCATTGTCCGTATCCTTGGTATCGCCATGGATTGTAAGCGGCGGTGACAAACTAGTCCACTGAAGCGGCGATATTATATTGCTG
>CAXBLS010000166.1:0-6937 GCA_963976585.1 uncultured Kordiimonadaceae bacterium | reverse complement strand
ATAACCAGCTAATTCGCATCGAAGAATTGCTGGGCACTGCAGCTGAGTTTGCAGGTAAAAGTATATTAAAATAACGATTTTGTTTTTATTTTGCTAAACCGACACCAAATAATCTAACATAGACTTCTACTTACGATATTTTAATACCTTGGAAATAATATGTATTTTTTCAAACGGTAAAATTGATAAGATATTTATGACAGAAGAAGAAAAAAATTTAGATAATCCGAATATCCCTAATATATTCCATATTATTCCTTCATTTGCACATGGTGGTGTACCAATCCGCATATCTTATTTGATGAATCATTTTGGCAAAGCGGCCAGGCATATTTTATTCTCAACTAATCACGTCTATACATGTGAATCCAGACTTAACGAGGACGTATCCTACCTTGTGCCTGATATTGAAAATACTGATCAGGGAAACATAATAAGCCGTATCTTGGGGCATAGAAGAATATTAAAAAAATATAAGCCCGATTTACTTCTTACCTATCATTGGGGATCAATTGAATGGGCAATAGCAAATAGCTTTGCACCACTTTGCCGTCATTATCACCTAGAAAGTGGATTTGGGCCGGAAGAAGCGCATTGTACCTTACCAAGGCGCAATCTATTTAGAAAAATTGCTCTGCGAAATATCGACGGCATTATCGTGCCATCCCAAACATTGGTGGATATTTGTAAAGCGGACTGGGGCATCCCCGAAGAGAAAATATTATATATTCCAAACGGTGTTGACTGCGATCAATATGCCGCTCCACCAAAAGAGGGTATTATTCCGGGGTTTATAAAAAGCAAAGATGAAGTTGTGATCGGCACGATGACCCCACTTCGTGGTGAAAAAAATCTCGGCCGATTAATCACAGCTTTTCGCGATTTAATTTCTTCACGTACGGATCAAAATTTTCGCCTGATTATCATGGGTGAGGGCAGCGAACGATCATCACTTGAAAAATTAATTTCAAATTATGGCCTTGAAGATAAAATATTTCTTCCCGGCCACATCGACGATCCCGCACGCGCTTTAGGTTGGCTCGACATATACGCCATATCATCAGACACAGAACAGATGCCAAATTCACTTAATCAGGCGATGGCCGCGCATTTGCCAATTGTTGGTCTGGATGTCGGTGATATAAAATTCATGATGCATGAAAAAAATAAACCTTTTATCGTTAAAGCAGGGGATGATGAAGCCTTTACAAAGGCCTTAATCGAGCTAGCCACCAGTGAAAAACTGCGCGACGACTTAGGTAAAACCAATCAAATTCATGTAAGAGAAACATTCGACCAATCACGAATGTTCAAGGGGTACGCAGATGTTTGGGGTGTTGGACATTCATCATGAAGGTTTTAACGTTAAGCTCACTGTACCCCAACAAAATTTTCCCTGGACGTGGTTCGTTCATTGAAAACAAAATACTGAATCTGAAAAACCACTATAATATTGATCATCGCGTTGTTTCGCCTGTTCCGCATATTCCGTTAGTTGGAAGATTTATGCCTGCTCAAAAAAACTTTGAATTGATCGATGATCGCGAAACAAGAAATGGCATCGAAGTTATTTATCCAAAATATCTTCATATTCCCGGACTAACCATGAATATTGGGCCCCGCAATATTTATAGGGCATGTAGACCGGCAATTCAGCAACTTATCGATGATGGGTTTGATTTTGATATAATAGATGCCCATTATGCATACCCTGATGGTGTTGCAGCATATTATCTGGCGAAAGAATTCGGTAAGCCGTTTATTGTGACCGCTCTTGGTACTGACATAAATATTCTACCCAATTATAAAAAACCTCGTGGACTTATCATTGAGACACTGGCAAATGCCGACGGGGTCGTTGCCGTGAGCAAAGATCTGTGCAAAAAAATGATTGAACTAGGCGCCTCAAAAGATAAAACCACTCCAATATATAATGGTGTAGATCTTAATTTGTTTGCTCCGACGGACAAGCAAGAGGCCTGCGTCAAAATAGGTGCCAGCAAAAATGTTTTGCTGTCTATTGGTAACCTTATAAGTTTAAAGGGCTTTGATCTGATCATAAAGGCAATGACTAATCTTGAAGATGCTGAATTATATATCGTTGGCAGTGGTCCAGAAGAAGCGAACTTAAAAAGCTTGATCAGTGAACTTGGGCTTGAAAATCGGGTAAAGTTGGTTGGCCGCCTGCCACAAAGCGAACTCGCAACATATTATAATGCGGCGGATATATTTGTTCTTGCTTCTTCACACGAAGGAATGGCCAACGTATTACTTGAATCTTTAGCGTGTGGTACACCTGTTGTTGCAACACCAATTGCCGGAATGGAAGAAGTTATAGCGACTGATCAGGTGGGAGTTATTATGCCCGATAGATCGGTTGAAGCTATAGTATCCAGTGTTAGAAGCTTGCTTGATAATATTCCGGATCGAGCAAACGTTCGCGAATATGCAGAACAATTCAGTTGGAAAACCACGTCAAAATTACAAATCGAACTTTTCGAAAAAATTCTAAATAGTGAGTGAGTCCAATACGTTCTATGGGACAAGGCATGCATACCTACTATATGTTGTATGGTTGTTAGTTACTTGACTCTAAACGATTCTTTTTTTCTAGTTTTTTCTTGACCCGACGAATCGGATGTGATTCTCTTTATAGATGAGGAACAAAAAACCGATATTTTACCGACTCCGTAAGATGACAGTGCCGCTGGTTGCGTTGCTGGTTTCGTCTTATTTTGCGGCTCATGGCTTCAAAAGTGTGACGGCGCAAAAGCTGCTGTCTGATGAGATTTCGGCGCTTGAGCTTGAGCAGGAGCGGTTAAAAACGGAGCGTGAAGAACTCGAGCTTCACGTGGGTCTTCTTTCCAGTAATCATGTGGATCCAGACTATCTGGATGAGCTAGTGCGTAAAGATCTGGGCTTTACTCATCCCGACGAAATTGTCATTCCCAAGCAAAAATAACATACAAAACGTAATATTATTACAAAAGTCTTTTGTTTTCATGTTGTTACAGGGGTGAGCCCTAAATATAATTTGAATTACCATTTGATTGAATTAACCAGAATTTAGTTAATTTAAAAAAAGTGTTGTATTTCAATAACTTTTCGTGATTATAGATGGATGTTTTAAGGGTAATTCATTATCCTTTTATAAAGTTTATTTTCGTATAATCTATGCAGATAAACATTATCGGACTAACATCAACTGAAATGAGTGAGGAATATGGCTAAAAAACCTTCCCCCCGCAAGACAAAAAGCGGGAAGCCCGCCGCACGCCGCAAAGCAGTTAAGAAGACTGCGCCGAAGGCTACCAAAGATGAATTAATCACATATTATAAAGACATGCTTATGATGCGCCGCTTCGAAGAAAAAGCCGGCCAAATGTACGGCATGGGCCTTATCGGGGGATTTTGCCATCTTTATATCGGACAGGAAGCGGTTGTGACTGGTATCCAGTCTACACTCAAGGACGGCGACAGTGTTCTAACCAGTTACCGTGATCATGCCCATATGCTTGCGTGTGGAATTGATCCGAAAGTGATCCTTGCAGAGCTTACTGGGCGAGAAACCGGTATTTCAAAAGGTAAGGGCGGTTCCATGCATATGTTCAGTGTTGAGCATGGCTTTTATGGTGGTCATGGCATTGTTGCTGCGCAGGTGCCGATCGGTGCTGGTCTTGCATTTGCACATAAATACCGCAAAAATGATAATGTATCGGTCACTTATTTTGGTGATGGTGCTGTAAATCAGGGTCAGGTCTATGAAAGCTTTAATATGGCCAAGCTATGGAACTTGCCAGTTATATTCGTGATTGAGAATAATCAATATGTCACGGGAACCTCACTTGCCCGCGCATCGTCAGAGGTTGAGCTATTTCGCCGCGGTGAAAGTTTTAAAATAGAGGGCGAAAGTGTTGACGGTATGGACGTACTGGCTGTACGCGAAGCAGCAGCACGTGCTGTTGCCCAGTGCCGCGCCGGTCAAGGCCCTGCACTTCTTGAAATGAAAACATATCGTTACCGCGGGCATTCCATGTCCGATCCGGCGAAATACCGTTCGAAAGAAGAAGTCTCAAAAATGCGTGCCGAGTTTGATCCGATCGATCAGGTCAAAAAACGCATCCTCGATGCCAAAATTTTGTCAGAAGATGATCTTAAGGCTATTGATAAAGACATTAAAGCGGTTGTTTCGGAGGCAGCAGAATTTGCACAATCAAGCGCTGAACCCGATCCATCAGAACTTTACACCGACGTTTTGGTCGCCGAATAAGAATAAGGAAATATCATTATGTCAGTAGAAATTCTTCTTCCCGCTATGTCACCCACTATGACCGAAGGCAATGTTGCCAAATGGACAAAGAAAGAGGGCGAAAAAGTATCACCCGGCGATATTATCGCTGAAATTGAAACCGATAAAGCCACAATGGAGCTTGAAACCGACGAAGAAGGTGTGATGGGTAAAATCCTCGTCGAGGAAGGGTCCGAAGGTATTGCCGTTGGAACACTTATCGCCGTTATTCTTGAAGAAGGCGAAGATGCCAGCGTTCTTGAAGGTGTGACCGCCTCGGTTGTTTCAATACCGTCGGTGCCACCGACAGCAATTGCTGCCGACGCGGCAGACGCTCAGGATACAGTGGTTATTGCCCCGGTTGCAGCACGCCCTATTGAAGCAGATCTTCCCGAAGGAACCAGCTTTTCAAATATGACTGTGCGTGAAGCACTTAGAGACGCCATGGCCGAAGAAATGCGCCTGGATGATAACGTCTTCGTGATGGGCGAGGAAGTGGCCGAATATCAGGGTGCTTATAAAGTGACGCAAGGATTGCTTCAGGAATTTGGTGATGAGCGTGTTATCGATACACCTATTACAGAGCATGGTTTTGCTGGACTTGGCGTTGGTGCGGCGATGGCTGGACTTAAGCCAGTTGTTGAATTTATGACGTTCAACTTCGCGATGCAGGCTATTGACCAGATCGTAAACTCCGCTGCCAAAACAAATTATATGTCCGGTGGGCAAATCAGGTGTCCGATCGTGTTTCGCGGTCCAAACGGTGCCGCCGCACGCGTTGGTGCTCAGCATTCACAGAATTATGCATCATGGTATGCTCATGTTCCCGGTCTGATTGTTTTAGCCCCTTATAGCGCCGCAGATTGTAAAGGTCTGCTCAAAGCGGCCATTAAAAACCCGAACCCTGTGATCTTCCTCGAGAATGAGATCACCTATGGTTACAGCTTCGACGTGCCGGATATGGACGACTACACGGTTCCGATTGGCAAAGCGAGTGTCGCTCGTCCGGGAAATGACGTGACATTGGTCGCGTATTCCATCGGCGTCAAGTTTGCCCTTGATGCTGCTGAAAAGCTGGCCGCTGAAGGCATTGACGCGGAAGTAATTGACCTGAGGACAATTCGCCCGCTTGATATGGAAACGATTATTGAATCCGTCAAGAAAACAAACCGTGTTGTTTGCGTGGAAGAAGGTTGGGCCACATGTTCAGTGAGCTCTGAAGTATCAGCACGCCTTATGGAAGATGCGTTTGATTATCTTGACGCGCCAGTAACGCGCGTTGCAAATGAAGACGTGCCAATGCCATATGCCGCTAATCTTGAAAAACTGGCCGTTGTTAGTGACGAACGCATTGTCGCTGCAGCAAAATCCGTTTGTTATAAAGGGGGAGAATAATCATGGCTATTTCACTTACTATGCCCGCGCTCTCTCCGACTATGGAGACAGGAACACTGGCAAAATGGCTGGTTAAAGAAGGGGATGCCGTTGAAAGCGGGACGATCCTCGCTGAAATTGAAACTGACAAAGCTACTATGGAATTTGAAAGTATTGATGACGGTGTCGTCGGTAAGCTTTTGGTTGCTGAAGGGGCCGAAGAAATCCCGGTAGGTCAGCTTATTGCTGTACTGCTTGAAGACGGCGAAGATGCCTCTGTTGCGGATAAAATAACAGCGGACGCTGCTGCACCTGCACCAGCGGCTTCCGCGCCTGAACCAACCCCTGCTCCTGCGCCAGCGCCAGCGGCTCCTGCACCTGTTGCTGCGGCACCGGCTGTTGTGCCAGCTCCCGCACCAATTGCGGCGTCCGGTGATCGCGTATTTGCATCACCGTTGGCAAAACGCATTGCCGAGCAAAGCGGATATGATATTGCGAGTATCCCTGGAACGGGCCCACGTGGTCGCGTGATTAAGCGTGATGTTGAGGTATATTCACCAACGGCAACTTCCTCTGTCGCAGCCGGTGCTGTTTCTATGGACGGTGATGCACCGTTTGAGGTGATCAAGCTGAGCAATATGCGTAAAACCATTGCCAAGCGCCTTACAGAGAGCAAACAAAATGTTCCGCACTTCTATCTTAGTGTTGATATTGAGCTTGATAACCTGCTGGCGGCACGTAAAGGGCTTAACGCCATGTCGGATGAATATAAGATTTCCGTCAATGATTTCGTAATTAAAGCTTGTGCAGCAGGCCTTATGAAAGTGCCAGAAGCGAATGTTCAATTCCACGGTGATGTCATGTATCAGTTTAAACGTGCGGATATTTCGGTGGCAGTTGCCATTGAAGGTGGGCTTATTACCCCGGTTGTGCGCGGCGCCGATCAAAAAGGGCTTCGTCAAATATCTGAAGAAACCAAAGATCTTGCCAAACGTGCACACGAAGGAAAGCTGGCCCCAGAGGAATATGCTGGTGGGACTTTCTCAATTTCCAATATGGGAATGATGGGTGTTAAACAATTTGATGCGGTGATTAACCCACCACAAGGCGCGATCCTCGCGGTTGGGGCAGGTGAACAGCGTCCTGTGGTTAAAAACGGTGAGCTAAGCGTTGCGACCGTGATGACGGTGACCCTTTCCTGTGATCACCGTGCCATCGACGGTGCTGTTGGTGCATCTTATCTTGCCGCGGTGAAGATGTTCCTTGAACAACCAT